>NZ_JAMYSN010000022.1:0-98598 GCF_040321955.1 Mesorhizobium sp. M0217
GAGAACCTCCTGCATTACCGCACGGATCACTTCGTGCAGCCCCTCCGGGTTCGAAAGCAGAATGTCTTTGACGGCAGCGCTGGTCGATTTACCTTTCTTGGTCATGGTGGCGTTCCTTCCAGGGAATCGGTGACGTTGAACATCACCAGCCTGCCATGACCGCCCCCTCTCAGCGAATTTGCAGAACTCTCAGCACACTACCGACATCGCTTTGGATTGGTAGCCATTTCGGCGCTGAAGTCGGTTGGTGGCGGGCTCAGAATTTCCCTTGTCCCTGCCGTTGATTCTGGCAGCTGCACATGGAGGGCTGGCGACGCTATTCGGGCATGGCTCTACCTGAGCGATGCCTATGTGCCGCCGAAGCGCAAGAAACCGCCGCGGGACATGCCAGTCTCGCCAGCGCTAGTTAGGGCTGCCGGCGCGGATCTAGCGTTTCGTCGGCTTCGGCGTGATGTCCTGCGACCCGCGCCTTGTCGCCATTTTTCGCGAGA
Organism: Mesorhizobium sp. M0217; assembly: GCF_040321955.1. Taxonomy (NCBI): domain Bacteria; kingdom Pseudomonadati; phylum Pseudomonadota; class Alphaproteobacteria; order Hyphomicrobiales; family Phyllobacteriaceae; genus Mesorhizobium; species Mesorhizobium sp. M0217. The sequence continues at coordinate 492 of NZ_JAMYSN010000022.1, forward strand.
ACACCAGATTTTGCCTTGTCCTTACTGGTCGGCAACTCTGGACCGCAGCGGCCGACGGCGCCGGGCGCCAGTGGCAGATCGGTCGTGGCCTTCAACGGCAAGCACTGCATGCGCGCGGGCATGACTTCTTCGTTGCCGTAGCAATCGCAATCGGCTGCCCAACGGCAGTGCCTGGCCGCTACGCGCCACTGAAGAATTGTTCCTCTCAAGCCTCTTGGCTGGAAAAGGGCTTCCGCAAGTTCAACAACAACGCAAAGCCCGTATTGGCTCACATCCAAACAATCGCACATAGTGCTCCTGCGCCATCTCGGTCGCGTTTTCGCATCTTGGGTGTGTGCGGCGCGTCTCGGCGAAGGGCTATGGAGAATTCGTATTTCGTTCCTTCGCCGCCTTGAATGAGACAAAGGGTTTCATGGCTGTCAGAAAACGACACGTACCAACCCGCTCAAGATGATCCATATGCGCCGCGATGATAGATCAACGCCGGGCCAAGCTCTCCGCTCACCACATGTCGGACGGTGCCGAGGATCAGCGCATGGCTGTGACGAATGATGGTGTCCTCGACCGTGCAGTCTACCGCGGCAAGCGCACCTTCGAGTGCCAGTGCGCCGCTTGCAAGGGTGGACCAGCGTGCACCCTCGTAGCGCGCCTGCCCCTTGAGGCCGCCTCGGCCGGCAAAACGGTCGGCAATCGCGATCTGGTCGGCGCGTAGCACATTCACGCAGAAGTGCCCATGCCGGCTGATGGCTGCCCATGTCGACGAGCTCAGGTTGATGCTGACGACCATCACCTCCGGTTCGACCGGCAAGGAATGGGCGGTGGTAATTGTTGCGCCCGTCCGCTCGTCGCCGATGCCTGCGGTGACCACGGACACGGCTCCGGCCAGGTGTCGCATCGCAAATTTCAGGGGGATCCGGGTTTCATCCGGCAGAATGCGTTCGGTTAGTGTCATCTGGATAGCCTCATCGTGTTTGCACCTTCACGACGCCCTGCGACGCAACGCCGTCTGGTAACCCAACCATTGGTGAATTTCGGTGGCGATGCTCTCGGCATGGGCGGTGACTTCAGGGATGCCCATCAGCTCGCCGACGCTGCCGCGCGCCAGCGGTCCGCTGATGAAAATATTGTCGGCCGGGTGACCTGACTTACCGACCGCGCGGCCGTGGCTGTCGGTGCCGAGACCAAGGCCGGTTGGGTCAAGACGGACCAGGCCCAGATGTCCAAGGGCGGCAATCGCCGTGTTGGTGCGAAGAATGTCCGTATGCGCCGGCCCGGTCGTCACGATCACGCTGTCGAACGTCTCGACGATGAGGTCGTGTCGGCGCCTTGACCGCTGCGTGACGCGGATACGTCCGTCGGCCTCTTCGGCCTCGACAATCGATCCGGCGCGATAAGCGAGCGTCCCCTCGTCAAGGCGGCGATCCAGCACGACTGCTACCTGTGGCGCGATGCGGAAACGATGCACGTCCCAGAGCGCGCGAAGATGGCGCACCACGCGGCGCTGCTCGGCGAGCGGCAAGGCCTGCCAGATCAACTGCCCCTGACGCCGGACAGCGTCGAGGACCGGATACCAGGCTTCGCCCTGTCGCGTCGCTGCCGCGATCGTGGCCCGGATGCGCCTGAGCAGCACCGTGGCGCTGCGTAAAGGCAGGCTGGTGAAGTCGCCTATCGGGTCGCCCTGCATGGCGGCCTGCACATGCGAGCGATAGCCATGGCGCGACAGTGCCGTGATGCGGCCGCGATGACCTCTACGGTCGAGGGCTGCAATGACGTCGGCCGAGGTCAGACCGGTGCCAACAATGAGAACACGGTCGTCGCGGCCGATCGCCTGCAGCCGTTCGAGGTCGTAGGGATTGGCCACCAATCCGGCGACTGAGGCCACGCTGCGCAGCGGCGCCGGGAGGGCCGGCAATGGATGCGTCGCCGCGATCACCACAGCATCGGCGGAAAGCGTTGCGCCATCGGACAGGACAAGCCGGTAGCCCTCGCCACTGCGCTCGACCCAAGCAACTTCGGCCCTGACATGGCGGATCGCCTTGCTTTGCAGGAAGGGCTGCAGGTGGGATTCGACATAGCGGCCGAAGACCCGACGCTGCGGGTAAATCGCGCCGCTGGCGGCGATGGCCTGCGTATCGTCCAGAATAGCGCCGGTCTGCTCCAGCCAGTCGGAAAAATGGCCCTCCTCACCTGAGATCAGCGTCATCCTGGACGCCCGCACGTTGATGCGGTGCGAGGGATCGGCCGTCGAATAGGCCAGACCATAGCCGAGCGCCTCGCGCGGTTCGACGACCACGATATTGGCTGCATCGGCGGGCAGCAGCCGCGCCAGGTGAAACGCGGTTGCGGCGCCGGAAAAGCCGCCGCCAATGATGGCGACCGTCAGTTTCCCAGCCCTGCGGGAAGCGCTCAAGACTGGCTCGCGCGCAGCGCCGATGGTCGATGATCTCCGGCCACCGTTTCGCCGAACGGGCCCATGTTCACCGTCGTCGGCCGGGTCGAGATTTCGTGATCGAGCGGCAGCAGCGGCAGCACCAGTTCGCCGAAGCGATAGGCTTCCTCCAGATGCGGATAGCCGGACAGGATGAAGGTATCGATGCCAATCCTTCGGTATTCGTCGATCCGTTCTGCCACGGTCGCCGCGTCACCGACCAAGGCAGTGCCGGCGCCGCCGCGCACGAGGCCAACGCCGGCCCAAAGGTTCGGGCTGATTTCGAGCTTGTCGCGGCTGCCGCCATGCAACCGGCTCATGCGCGACTGGCCAACCGAATCCATGCGGGCAAAAACCTTCTGTGCCTCGGCGATCGTCTTGTCGTCGAGGCGGCTGATCAGCCGATCGGCATCGGCCCAGGCCTCGTCATTGGTCTCGCGAACGATGACATGCAATCGGATGCCGAAGCTCACTTCGCGGCCGGCCTTTTCGGCAAGGCCGCGCACATGCTCGACCTTGGCGGCGACGTCCGCCGGCGGCTCGCCCCAGGTGAGGTATTTGTCGATCTGCTCGGCGGCGACCGCATTGGCCGCGTCCGACGAGCCGCCGAAATAGAGCGGCGGGTGCGGCGTCTGCACCGGCGGGAACAGCAACCTGCCATCTTCGATGTGGAAATGCTTGCCTTCGAAGGCTACGGTTTCGCCGCTGAGCACGGCCTTGTAGATGTCGAGAAATTCCCGCGTCACCTCATAACGCTCGTCATGGCTGAGGAATATGCCATCGCCCTTGTTCTCGACCGGATCGCCGCCCGTGACCACGTTGATCAGTAGGCGCCCGCCGGAGATGCGGTCGAGTGTCGAGGTCATGCGCGCGGCGAGCGTCGGCGATTGCAGACCCGGCCGCACGGCGACGAGGAAGCGCAACCGCTGCGTCAGCGGCGCCAGCGCCGACGCCACCACCCAGCTGTCTTCGCAACTGCGCCCGGTCGGCAGCAACGCGCCATAATAGCCGATGGCGTCGGCGGCCTTGGCGACCTGGGTGAGATAGGGCAGATCGACCGCCCTGCCGCCCTCGGAGGTGCCGAGATAGCGGCTGTCGCCATGCGTCGGGAGAAACCACAGGACCTTAATCCTGGAGGGGGTGGCAGCGCTCATGAATAGTCCTTTGTGACTTTACGGCGTTCCCGCTCAGCTCCAGGCGTGGAGCGGCGGGTTCACCTCGTTCAGGTAATAGTTCCCCAGGATCGCGTATTTCCAGCGCACCGGATCGTGCAGCGTGTGGGTGCGGGCATTGCGCCAGTGGCGGTCGAGATTGTGCTCGGCCAGCGTGGATCGCGTGCCGGCAAGTTCGAACAGTTTGTTGGTGGCGTTTATGGCGATCTCGGTGGTGAGGATCTTGGATTCGGCGACCGCGATCTGCGCTTCCGCGACCGTCTTCGCGTTAGGATCGGCCACGGCGCGGTCGACCGCAAGGCCGGCCTTTTCCAGAATAGCCTCGGCCGCATTGGCGCGCAGGCGAAGGTCGCCGATCGCCTGGATCGTATAGGGATCCTGCCAGGCATGATCGACGCCGCTGTCGATCCACGCGCGCGACCTGGTACGCACGAAGCTGACCGTCTCGTCGATCGCCGCCTTGGCGATGCCGAGATCGACCGCCGCCTGGATGATCTGGAAGATGGGTCCGTCGGCTGTCGGTTTGTCGTACCCCTTGTAGCCGGGGACGAGATGCGTCTTCGCCACCTTCACATTGTCGAGCAGGACCGTGCCGGAGAGCGTCGTCTTCTGGCCGAAGCTCGACCAGTCATCGATGACGGTCAGTCCGGGCGCGCCGCGATCGGCGATGGCATACCAGGCGCGCCCCTCGTCATCGAGCGCCACAATTGGCACCAGATGGGCGAGCAGGGCGCCGCTTGAATAGAATTTCTGGCCGTTGACCACGACATGGTCACCGGCATCGACGAACTTGGTCTCGAAGTCGGCGGCACGCTTGGAGCCGAACTCGGAAAACGCGTTGCCAAAGCGCGTGCCGGACAGTGCCTCGGCGAAGAGCAGCCTTTTCTGCGCCTCGTCCGAAACCGTGCGGATGGCGGCGACCACGCCGAGATGGTTTTGCGGAATCTGGCCAAGCGAGGGATCAGCCGCCGAGATGATGGTGATCACCTTCGACAGCGTCACATAGGAAACCTCCGGCCCGCCATAGGCCTTCGGCACATTGATCGACCACAAGCCGCTCTGCGAAAATGCATCCAGCTCTTCCTTCGGCCAGATGCGCTCGCGATCCCGCTTCGAGGCTTCCCTGGTGAATTCAATGGCAAGTTTTTCGGCGATGGCGATCGCCTCGGCATCGGTCTTGATGATATGCGCCTTGGCCGAGGGGCGCTCGACCGGAGGCACGGCGACGCGCGCGTCGGACGGCTGCTTGGATTGGATGGTCATGCTGCTGTCTCCTGGGGAAAGTGTTGCAATGGGAGCGGCGCGCCGCCGAGATAATAGGTCTTGATGTCGTCGCGCTGGCGCAGGTCGGCAGCCGACCCTTCCAGCACGCTTTTTCCGTTTTCGAGCACGGTGGCGCGGTCGGCATATTTCAGCGCCACCGCCGAATTCTGCTCGGCGACAAGGATCGAAAGACTCTCGTCCCGATTGAGCCGCTTCAAAGCGCTGAAAATCTCGTCGACGATCAGCGGCGCGAGCCCCATCGAAGGCTCGTCGAGCACGAAGAGTTTCGGCCGCGACATCAGCCCGCGACCGATCGCCGTCATCTGCTGCTCGCCGCCGGAGGTGAGGCCGGACCGCGTGCGCCGTTTCTCGAGAAGCCTCGGAAACAGCGCGTAGACACGCTCAAGGTCGGCCTTCACGCCAAGGCGCGAGGATGAACGCCCGAGCGCACCGGTCAGAAGGTTCTCCTCGACCGTCAGCGAGCGGAAACAGTGCCGGCCCTCGAGAACCTGGACCAGGCCCTTGCGGACAAGGTGCGAGGGGCTTGCCCTTGAAACATCCTGGCCATCGAAAATGATCCGGCCGGCGGTAACGGCGCCGCGCTCTGCCGGCAGAAGATTGGATGCGGCTCGCAACAACGTCGTCTTGCCGGCGCCATTTGAGCCGAGCAGCGCAACGATCTCGCCCTTGCCGACCGAGAGGTCAACGCCATGCAAAGCGGCGATGGCGCCATTGTAGACGGCCTCGACGCGGCTGACCGACAGGATCGGATTTTCCGGGCTGGACATCGATAACTCCGCTGCGAAGATGGATGGCACGGCCGGCCCGCGGGCCGGCCGTGAGCTCTTCAAACTCAGTTGCTGACCACCGCATCGGCGTCTTCGGCCGTGCGGATCTTGAGGCCCTTTTCCTTGGCATAGGCCTCGGACGACTTCTCGATGATCGGGCGCAGCAGCTTCCAGTCCGGCGCGATCCAGTCGGACACGACGTTCCACTTCTTGCCGTCCCACTGCTGGAAGGTCACGTAGCCATCACCTTCGTGATTGTCCCAGGAGATGTTGATCGAGTGGAACAGGTCCTTGGCACCGAGCGCCTCGACGCGCGCCGGGTCGAGCTTGAGGTGTTCGAAGCCCCAGCGGACCTCATCGCCGGTCAGCGTGCGATTGCCGAATTTGGCCTGCGCGATGCGGATGGCTTCGACATTGAGGATGCCGTTGACGATGCCGAGATTGTGGTAGACCGAGCCGATGCGGCTCTTGTCCTCGAGATTGCCCTTGCCGGCGTCGTAGACCGTCTTGACGATCTCCTTGACGACCGGGTAGTCGGCGCCAGACGCCTGGGTGGTGATGGCGGTGTAGCCCTTGGCGGCGTCGCCGGCGGGGATGACGTCCTCTTCAGAGTTGGACCAGACATTGCCGACGATGTGATCGGCCGGGAAGCCGGTCTTCTGCGCGGTCTTCAGCGCAACCGGGTTCATCACGCCCCAGCCGCGCAGCACGACATAGTCGGGACGATCGCGACGGATCGTCAGCCACTGTGCCTGCTGCTCGTTGCCGGGGTGCGGGACCTCGATCTGCGACAGTTCGAAACCGTATTTCTGCGACAGCAGCTCATATATCGGGATCGTCTCCTTGCCGTAGGGCGAGCCGTGATAGAGCACGACGATCTTCTTGCCCTTGAGCTTGTCGAGGCCGCCTTCCTTGGAGGCGATGTAGTTCACGATGCCCGATGTTTCGCTGTAGGGGTTGAGCAGCAGCGGGAAGACGTAAGGGAATACCCGGCCGTCGGTGGTGTCGGTGCGGCCGTGATTGATGGTGATAAGCGGCACCTTGTCGTCGGTGATGCGGTCGATCATGGCGTAGGCGATGCCGACCGAGAGCGGGTTCCAGGCGGCGATGCCGGGATTGCTCTTCAACCGTTCGTAGACCTCGACGCCCTTCTCGACTTCGTACTGGGTTTCGCCCTCGCTCCAGGTCAGCTTGACGCCATTGACGCCGCCGTCGCGGATGTTGATCAGGTTGAGATAGTCGATGAAGCCGCCAAAGAAGCCGGTGCCGCCGGCGGCATATGGGCCAACGCGGTAGCTCTGCAGCGGGAAATATTGTTCGTCGGCATGCACGGCTGTCGCGCCGAGCACGAAAGCGGTGGCGATCGCCGCTTTCTTGAGGTGACTGAAGAAGGTCATGAGTTGCGTCTCCTGAGGTTTTGGGTCCGTGAGAGAATGTCGAGCGGCGCTCAGCTGGACCTTGAGCCGATCCGTCGTTTCAGGCGGTCGACGAGGGCCGACAGCCCGTTCGGTTCCGCGATGAGGAATATGATGATGAGGGCGCCAAGCACGATGCGCTGGCTCATGTCGAGCACACCAGAATCGAACAGGCCGCCAAACACGAAGGCGCCGAGCCGAGACAGAACGAGCGGGAAGACGACGATGAATGCGGCGCCCAGAAACGCACCGCGTATCGAAGCCAGCCCGCCGATGATGATGATGAACAGGATCTGGAACGAGCGGTCGAGATTGAAGCCGGCCGGCTCGACCGTGCGCAGATAGGTGAAGGCCCACAGCACGCCGGCGACGCCGATGATGAAGGACGAAATGGCGAACGCCAGCAGCTTGGTCCGCAGCACCGGCACGCCGATGACGCGCGCGGCGGTTTCGTTGTCGCGCACCGCGATGAAATTGCGGCCGGTGGCGCTGTTGACCAGCCGCCAGACCAGTGCCGTCAGCAAGGCGACGGTGGTGACGGAAAGTAAATAGCGTCCGGCGGCACCGTCGAGCGAAAACCCGGCGACGGCAAGGTGCGGCGCGGAAATCACCCCGGACGGATTGTCGTTGGAGAACCAGCCGAACTTGGTCAGCGCCCACTGCACGAAGAACTGAGCGGCGAGCGTCGAGACAGCGAGATAGAAGCCGCGCAGGCGCAGGCTCGGCAATCCGAAGATGACGCCGATGCCGGCGGCCGAAATTCCGGCCAGGATCATGGTCGCCGCCAGCGGCAGTCCTTCCACCCGCAGGTTGAAATTGTATGCGGCGAAGGCGCCTACCGCCATGAAAGCGGAGGAGCCAAGCGAAAGCTGGCCGCAATATCCGGTCAAGAGGTTGAGGCCGACTGCCGCCAGGCTGAGCGCAAGGAACGGCAGCAGGATCGCCTCGACCAGATAGCTCGACGCAAAGGCCGGGACCAGGCCGTAGACGACGACGATCGCCACGGCCGGCAAAGCTAATTTCCGGGCGAAGCTCAGCCAGTCGATTGGAGCCCTTGCGGCATCGAGCGCTTGCACGGCCATCGGTCAGACCCTTTCGACGGTTTTCTGGCCAAACAGGCCGGAGGGGCGCACCAGTAGGACAACCAGCGCCAGCGCATAGGCGAACCAGCCTTCGATGCCGCCGCCGACGAAGGGTCCGAGATAGACCTCAGCGAGCTTTTCGCTGGCGCCGATGACGAGGCCGCCGACGATGGCGCCAAGGATGGAATCGAAGCCGCCAAGCACCAGCACCGGCAGCGCCTTCAACACGATCAGCGATAGCGAGAACTGGACGCCGAGGCGTGCGCCCCACAGCAGTCCCGCGACCAGCGCCACGAAGCCTGCAGCCGTCCACACCGTTCCCCAGATCCGCGGCAGCCGCAGCCCGACGGCAAGTGCCGCGAACTGATCGTCGGCGACGGCGCGAAAAGCCAGCCCGATCCGCGTCCAGTAGAAGAATGCGCTCAAGCCGGCCACCATCGCCGCGGCAATGCCGGCCGCGAGCAGATCGAAGGACGAGATGAGGATGCCGCCGACCTCGAAAGGCGTGTCGTCGATGCCGAGATCGAGCCCGTGCACCTGCGTTCCCCAGATCAGCTGGGCTGCACCCTCGATGATGTAGGACAGGCCAAGCGTGGCCATGAACAGCGTCATCGGCGAGCGGTTGACCAGCGGCCTGAGCACGGTACGCTCGATGGTGAAACCCAGCGCGACCATGACTGCGAAGGTGATCAGCAGCGCAAGCGCAAACGGGATGCCGCGTTCGACCAGGCTGACAAAGGTGAGTGCCGCAAACAGCACCATCGACCCTTGCGCGAAGTTCAGCACACCCGACGTCTTGTAGATCAGCACGAAGCCGATGGCGACGAGCGAATACATGACTCCCGACAACAGGCCGCCGACCAGCACTTCGACAACGAAGAGAAAATCATAGTAGCTCATCAGATGCCCTCGCCATCCTCGCCCTCGGCGGTGCCGAGATAGGCCCGGATCACGTCCGGATCGGCGCGCACTTCGGCCGGCGTGCCGTCGGCGATCTTGCGGCCGTAATCGAGCACGGCGACGCGGTCGGATAGGCCCATGACGACCCCGATGTCGTGCTCGATCAGGATGATGGTGACGCCATGCCGGTCGCGCGCGGCGCGCACGAACCCGGCCATCTCGGCTTTCTCGGTCGCCGTCATGCCCGCCATCGGTTCGTCGAGCAGCAGGATCTTCGGCTCGGCAACCAGCGCTCGCGCCAGTTCGACCCGCTTCTGCAAGCCGTAGGGCAGCGTCGCGACCAGCTGATCGGCGACCGTTTCCAGATGCAGGAAGGCGATTGTCTGGTCGACCTTTGCGGCAATCGCAGCGTCTTCGCGCCTGGCGCGTGGCAGGCCGGCAATATGTTCGACAAAACTGGCGCGCCTGGTGTGGACGCGGCCCGACGCGATGTTGTCGTGCACGGAAAGCCCGGGAAAGAGCGCCAGGTTCTGGAAGGTGCGCGCGACGCCCAGACGTGCCAGACGGTTCGCGGGCACACGGGAGAATGACTGGCCGGCGATCGCGATCTTGCCGTGGTCGGCGTGATAGAGGCCGCTGATGATGTTGATCAGCGAGGATTTGCCTGCGCCGTTGGGGCCGATCACGGCGCGGATTTCGCCGCTCTTGACCTCGAGATCGACATCGCTCAGCGCCGTGACGCCGCCGAACGAAATGCCAATCCCGCTCAGAGTCAGGATCGCATCGACCTTTGCCGACAGGCGCGCCGGGCGCGTGTCCGTGAGTGGACCAGCGCCAGCAAGAATGCCGGGGATTTCGGGCGCACGCTCGTATGCGGCGGCTCCCAGCGAAGCACCAATCATGACACGTTCCTGATTTTCAAGGAGTGCGCGGCCCGCAGGCCGCGCCCTGGCCTATTCGGCGGCGACAAGCTCCCTGTCACGCGCCGCTTCCAGTTCGCGCACCAGCGGGATGATGCGCTTGCCGAAGAACTCGACCTCTTCCTGGAAATGCAGGAAGCCGAGCAGGATCAGATCGGCGCCGGCATCCTTCAGCTTGAGGATGCGTTCGGCGATCTGTTCCGGCGTGCCGATGAGATTGCTGCGGAAGCCGTCATTGTACTGCACGAGATCCTCGAGGGACGACTTCGCCCAGTTGCCCTCGCCTTCCGGCGAGGCCTTGCCGGCATTCTTGACCTGGTCGGCAAAGCCCTGCACCGCTTCGGGATTGGCCTTGGCGACGATCTCGTCCAGCACGGCGCGTGCTTCCGCCTCGGTTTCGCGAGCAATGGCAAAGGCGTTGACGCCGATCTTCACCTTGTGGCCATTCGCCTTCGCCTTGGCCTTGATATCGTCGACCTGCTTCCTGATCTCTTCGGGCGTGTTGCCGTTGGTGAAATACCAGTCGGACACCCGCGAAGCCATGTCACGCGCGGCGCGCGACGAGCCGCCCTGGAAGATCTCGGGCTGCGGATCGATCGGCTTCGGCTTCATCGAGTAGTTGGTGAAGCGATAGAAGTCGCCCTTCAGCGTGAAATTGTCCTCGGTCCAGATGCCGCGCAACGCGCGGATGAACTCCTCCGAGCGGCGGTAGCGCTCGTCGTGGTCGAGCCACAGCTCGCCGATGGCGGCGAACTCGCCACGGAACCAGCCGCTGACAACATTGACGGCCACGCGGCCATTGGTCAGGTGGTTGATGGTGGCGATCTGCTTGGCCGCCAGCGCCGGGTTCCATGGACCGGGCAAGACGGCGGCAATCACTTTCAGCGTCGTGGTGGCGGCCAGCAGTGCGTGGCTGAACGACACGGATTCGTGCTGGTTGTCGGCGCCGTAGCCGGCGGTGAAGCGGATCTGGCTCAGTGCGTAGTCGAAGCCGTTGGCCTCTGCGATCTGGGCGAGCTTGCGGTTATAGTCGATGTCCCAACCGGTCCGCTGCTCGATGTTGGAGATGACCAGGCCGCCGGAGACGTTCGGAACCCAGTAGGCGAATTTCAGGCCGTCGGAATGAGACGTCATGTCGTTGTTCCCTTTTGGTTGGCTCAGCCGACGCGCGCTGCGGCGGCGGCATTTGTATGGTTGGAATTGAGCAGTGAAACCGCTTCGGATGCGGCCCGTGAAATGCGTTCGCGTATCGCCTCGCCGACGATTTCGGCGCCGATGAAATCGTCGGGCGCCCCATAGACGCCGGTCGGTACGGTGACGGCGCCGAAAAAGCCGAATAATGGCCGCAACTGATGTTCGAGAACCAGGCCATGGTATGGACTTCCGCCTGTCGCCGCGAGAAGCACGGTCTTGCCGGCGAGCGCGCGATAGTCGACGAGGTCGAACAGGTGCTTGAGGGCGCCGGTGTAGGAAGCCCGATAGACAGGCGTTCCGACCACGAGCAGATCGGCCTTCTCGACACGCTGGATAATCGCTTCGCCGGACGCGCCGAGGGCGCCACGGGACAGTCCGACAAAAAGCGAAGGCGCCGCCTCGGTGATTTCGATCAGGCCCGTGTCTGCCGGGACGCGCAGCGCCACGTCCTTGACCAGCGCGTTCACCACCGCGGTTGTGCGCGATGGCGTGCTTACGCCGCCGGATATACCGAGAACCGATAGCCTTGCCAACTCATCAATCTCCCAGACCCTGCATGCGCATCGGTCATTTCCAAACCGGGGCAGACGATATTCGACAAAATCTATAGAGATAAGGAACGACGTTTCGATTTTTCGCCTTTGGCGAGAAAAATCCGGTTCTGCTAATGTGCGGTAGCAACGTCCATCTGGCGATGGCCGGGAAGGATCAAAACGGCTCGCAGTCATCTATCGACATTTTTGAAAGCGCCGATGCCTTTGGGCAATAAGGTTCGTTGCCATGATGCCTGGCGTCGCCGTCGCGCAATACTACGAAGCGGCTTCCCTTGCCGGCGACATCACCAGTTTCTGGGTGCCCAATCGGGATTGTCTCTTTCCATGGTGCGCGACATTGGCTTTAGGATTAGCCGCAGCGACAGTTGGGACACACGCATCCTTGTGGACGCTCGCCAGGCGGTACAGGAAAACCGAAAGAAGGCCTATGCTTGTGGGCTGCTGCCAGGCTGACTGGCTGACTGACAAAATGGCTCAGCGTATGAGCGCGACGACGTCCAGCAGCGCTGGACGGCTGGACGGCGCCAGTTGCTCGCGATCGACACGGGCAAGCTCTATGGCGGGCGTGGGGATTTCCTGCCGGTGGCCGAGGCGATAGCCTAGCAGACTCGTCACCGCCTATCACCCACGGCGTCAATGACGGCCCAGGAATCTGGTGGGCTTTTCTGCTGGGTCAGGTGTTGAATGTGGGCCGATCATACGTCCGCGATCAATCCGCCGCAGCTCGGCGGCCTTGACCACCCGTTGCAGCCCGCCGACGTCACGAAATGACGGACGGGCACCAGGAAGTCCCACGGGTTGCCTCTTCACGCCAGCACGCCTGTGCCACCGTCGCTGCCTAAGAGGCGGCGACGGTGGCCGCTTGAAGCAGAACCCGCGCGCCGGCAACCGCGTAGGCAGGCTCCACATATTCCGCCTCGTTGTGGCTCAGCCCGTCACGGCACGGCACAAAGATCATCACGGCAGGCGCCACCCGGGCGAGGAACAGCGCGTCATGGAATGCACCCGAGATCATCTGTTTGTGCGGCAGCTTTAGGGTATTGGCGGCCTCCTCGACGGTTTTGACCATATCGGCAGAGAATGCCGCCCCCGGCATGTCGAACGACCGACTGATCGTTACCGTGCAATGCTGAGCTTCTGCCTCCGCCGCGCACACCTGGCGCAGTTCTGCTTCGATGGCATCGAGCCGCTCTACCCGCGGATGCCTGATATCGGCGGCGAAGACCACAGACTGCGGTATGGCGTTGATCGATCCCGGCTGGGCGGTCACCCGGCCCACCGTCAGCCTTGCCCTGCTGTCGAACGGCATGATCGTCGTCTGGAGCCTGTGAATCGCGGCAACGGCCGCGACCATCGGATCCCTGCGGTAGGCGAGGCCGGTTGTACCGGCGTGACCGGCGGCGCCCTCAATGCAGACCTCCAGCCAGCGCGTACCTTGCACGGCTGTGACGATACCGATCGGCAACCTCTCCTTTTCCAGCGACGGTCCTTGTTCGATATGCAGCTCGATGTAGCCGGATATCGGCATGCCGAGGGGGCGAAGGGTTGCCTCTGGCAAGGCGGAGATCGTTGCCCCGAGCTCCTCTGCGAGGGACGCACCGTCGCTGCCGACTATGGACCGCCATGCGGAAATGTCGGCTCCGGTGAAGGCCATGGAGCCCATGACACCCGGCGTAAACCGGCTGCCCTCTTCATTGGCCCAGGCGACGACCTCGATCGGCATCCGAGTCTCGGCCCTCGCGTCCTCCAGCGCTTCGAGCGCCTCGAAGGCGGAAAGCGTGCCGAGCGCTCCATCGAAGCGCCCGCCGGTCGGCTGGCTGTCGAGGTGGCTGCCGATCAGCAGCGGCGGCAGGGTGGCATCCGTGCCCTCGCGGCGGATGAAAAGGTTTGCCATGGCGTCCTGGAAAACCGCGAAGCCGCGCTCGAGCGCCAATTCCGCCAACAGGCGCCGGGCGCCGCGATCCTCAATGCTGAACGCCTGTCGGTTTACGCCACCGGCTGGCGTCGCGCCGATCCGGGCGAAGGCATCGAGCCGGCCCAGCAGCCGCTCGCCGTCGATCTCCGGCACTGAAGTCACCGCTTGAGGCCGCGGATGAAGGCCTTTACCCGTTGCGGATCGACCTGATTCCACCACACTCCATCATATTTCAGCGAGCTGGCGACAATGACGCCGTCGACGATGTCCAAGATATCGTTGGCGTTATCGGGTGTCACCCCGCTGCCGACAAGCGTCGGCAGTCCGGCGGCGTCCTTGATCATCCTGATGTAGCTGAGGTCGGCGGCGTGGCCAGTGCGCTGGCCGGTGGCGATCACCGCGTCGGCATCGAAGAACACGAGGTCCTTGACCTGCTCCTCGATCGGCCGGTCGCCGACGATCGCGTGGGCGCCATGCTTGACATGCGCGTCGGCGAAGATGCGGATGCCGTTGGCCCGAAGTTTAGCGCGGAAACGCATGGCGCGCGCCGCTTCGCCTTCGATAAGGCCCTCATTGGCGACATAGGCGTTTGCCCATTGGTTGACGCGCACGAAGGCTGCACCGGAGGCACTGGCGATCGACAGCGCGGGAATGGAGGCATTGGCAAGCACATTGATGCCGATCGGCCGGCCGAGTTCGCGGCGGATGCGGTCGGAGACGACCGACATATAGGCTGAAGTCTCCGGCCCAATGTCATCCGGCTTAGCAAAAGGCACGTCGCCGTGGTTTTCGACGATCACGCCGTCGCAACCGCCATGCAGATAGGCTTTCGCATCGTCGAGGCCGCGTTGATATATGGCCTCGACCGCCTCCCCATCGTAGCGCGGCGCACCCGGCAAGGGTGCAAGGTGAACAACGCCGATCACCACCTTGCTCCTGCCGAAGATCGACTGCAGCACATCATCCGCGACCTGGCCAATCGGTTTGGAGTTAGGGGAATTTGTCATGCGGTTTTCGCTTCCGTCGTTTCCTTAAGCACTTTCATTTCCCGTCTGTCGGGGCAGGAACCGAGCGTGCCGGCGCGCCCGACCGAGATGGCTGCGGCGCGGACCGCAATCCGCGCTGCCGCGGGGAGCTCCATGCCGGCCGCAAGGCAACCAGCGAGGCAACCGCAAAAGACGTCGCCCGCGCCGCTGGTGTCTAGCACGGCCACACTGGGTGCCGCGATCCGGTCGATCCGTCCTTCGCCATCGGCGACCAGGCAGCCGAGTGCGCCAAGCGTCACGATGGCAGCGCCGGCGCCCTGACGGATCAAGTCGCGGGCCGCCATGGCAGGGTCGCCAGCCCCGGTCAGTTGCGCCGCTTCGCCCGCGTTGGCGATGACGACGCTGACGTCGCTCAAGCCCGGTGTGTGGTCGGCCGCAAGCGGGCTCGGATTGAAGATCGTCATCGCTCCCGCGCCGCGCGCCACCTTCAGGCAAGTGGCCGTCATATCCGGAGCCAGATTGCCCTGAAATACCACGATGTCGCCGCGTTCGATCGCTCGGGTAAAACCGCTGTCGGCCATAGGATTGTACGCGGCGGCGCAACTGGCTCCGGTGACGATCAGGTTCTCGCCCCGCGCATCGACCATGATCGTTGACCGATCGCTGGGCAGTGGCAGTACCGCCAGATGGCTGGCATCGAGATCGCGGCTCAACTGCTCTGCGATCCAGGCTCCGGCGGGATCGTTGCCGATCGCGGCACGGAAGCGAACATCGGCTCCGGTGCGCGCCGCGGCCACCGCCTGGTTCGCACCCTTGCCGCCAAGTCCGTCAGCATGTTCCGATGCGTTCAGCGTCTCGCCTGCCGCCGGAAACCGGTCCAACTGAAAGGTTGTATCGACGCAAACATTACCGACGACATGGACGCGCATGGCTAATCCCTGGCCGTTGCCCAGCCCAGCATCTGTTCGAACAACGTCTTGTAGCCATTCCAGGCGATGAAGCCCGGCGGCAGCCAGTGCGGGCCGACATCCGACGTCCAGGCGACGGTGCGGCCCTGGCCATATTTGCCGGTCACCAGCAGCGGCAGCGAACGGTAGTCGGAAGAGACGGTGGCGAGAACTTCCGCGCCGTCCTTGACCGTGACCTCGTTGAAGCCAAGCAGGATTGGCCAATCCTTGCCGAGGCCCTTGAGGATCGGATGGGTCTGCGGGCCGACGACGACCGGCGCATAGCCTTCTGGAACCTCGACACGGTCGTCCACCGGCAGGCAGATGACCGGCAAAACGTCCTCAACCGGCGTCTTGTGATAGCGCGCGCCACCATTGATGCCCTGGAAGCTGTAATACCCGCCGAACATCAGCAGGCCGCCGCCATTGCCGACATAGTCGCGCAACAGGCGCAGCCGGTTCGGCGTCGGTTTGGAGTGGATCCAGGTATCGGGGTGAAGCAGCAGCGTGTTGGCTCCAAGATCGGAGAGCACGACCGCGTCATAGGCCGAAAGCGCTTCCATGGTCTGCGGGAAATTCCGCTGTGCCTCATGCGCCGGCATGAAGGTGACGTCGAACAGGCTGTCCTTCAGCGCGGCCAGCAACTCATCGGCACCGGTGTGATAGGTCACGGTGGGAAACTGATCGAAGCCTTTGATGTGGGTCGCGGTCGAGACCCAGGACTCGCCTGCGAGAAGAACCTTCCTCCTGGACATGTAGTCTCCCTATCTTGTTTTGGAGCCGCGGCTGAGGCCCTCGGCGAACACAGTCTTTGGATTGTCGATGAGCATCGTGTCGATTGCCGACTGCTCGACACCATGGCGCTTCAGTCTCGGCACGAAATGCTTGAGGATGAAGCCGTAGCCGAAACCGCCGAAGCGGGTCAGCATGATCTTGAGAAAGACGTCCTGCGACAGCAGAATCCTGTCGAGCAGTCCCATGTCGATCAGCGAGCGGATCGCCTGCGCATTCTGCTCGTCGGACGGCGATTGCGCGTTCTGGTCGGCATAGTAGAAATCCATGCCGATCATGTCGTATTCCAGGAAGGCGCCACGCGCGGCGAGGCTTTGCTGGTAGGCAAGATCGTTGTGGCTGGGGTTCATGTGGCAAAGCACCGTATGCCGGAGATCGGCGCCTTCTGCCTCGACCACGTCAAGCACATCATGCGCCAGCCGCTCCCAGCCGGGCAGATGAATCGTCAGCGGCACGCCGGTCATCTTGGCCGCACGGGCGGAGGCCCGCAACGACTTGCGCTCCTCGTCGGTAAAATCCTTGCTGACGCCAACCTCACCGATAATGCCGGCAATGATTTCGGGCTGCGCCGACCCGCCGCCGACATCATTGACGAGGAATTCGGTGACGTCGTCAACGTCCATCGCTTTCAGCCAGACGGGATGGGTGTGCTGCAGGTAGAAGCCCGTCCCCATGACGATCCGCAATCCAGAGGCGCGGGCGATGCGCGCCAGCTTCACCGGATCGCGGCCAATGCCAATGTTGGTCGCATCCACCACGGTATGGCCGCCGAGCGCCCGGTATTTCGCCAACTCCGAAAGGGCTAGGTCGCTGTCGTCGAGCGAGACGTTGTCGCGGTTCATGTAGGGGTTCATCCGCAGTTCGCCGATGATCTCCATGCTGACCGGCTGCTGGGCGATCTGCTTCTCGTCGGGATGGCAGGGACATTTCCACGATGTCGCGCCATCGAGCAGGATGTGTTCATGCATCAGCGTCACGCCCATATCGGCGATCGCAACCGGGCCAGTAACGGTCATCACCGTGCCGGAGCGAACACCGATCGGTGCCCGTTCCCTTGGCTTGTCGTCGAACAGATGATCCATGTCAGCGGCTCCGCGTTGCGCCCTTGAACAGCCGGAAATTCAGCCAGATGGCAACGAGGATGATTGTGCCGGTAACGATCGGCGTCAGGAAGGGCGACATATGCGCAAGGATCAAGCCGTTGCCGATGACCGCGACGGTCAACGCGCCGAGCACAGTGCCGATGATCGTACCGCGCCCGCCGAACAGACTGGTGCCGCCAAGCACCACGGCGGCGATGACATCGAGCTCGAAACCCTGGCCGGCATTCGACGAGCCGGAACCGAGCCGGGCGGCGAGGATGATGCCGGCCACCGCCGCCGCCATGCCCGACAGGATGTAGACGAAGAGCGTCATGAAGCGCGTATCGACACCGGCTCGGCGCACGGCCTCTGTATTGGCGCCGATGCCGGTGACATAGCGGCCGAACGGCGTCTGGTTGAAGGCGAGATAGGCAATGATCAGCACGACAAGGGCGAGCAGCGCCGGTACCGGCACGCCGAGAAACCAGGCCCTGCCGATGTTGACGAAGAAGCTGGTCGGTTCGACCGGGATCGAATAGCCGCCGGTAATCAGCAACGCCACGCCGCGGATGACGGAGAGCCCGGCAAGGGTGACGATGAAGGGCGGTATCCGCTCGTAGGCGATGAAGAAGCCGTGCAAGGCGCCGATCGCAGCACCAAGCGCCAGCATGGCGATGACGACCAGCGGCCATGGCAGGTCGGCCTGCAGGAAAACCGCCGACAGCGTTGCCGTCAGCGCCAGCACGGAGCCGACCGAGAGGTCGATGCCGCCGGTGGTGATGACGAAGGTCATCGCGGCCGCAACGATCAGCAGCGGCGCCGACTGGCGCGCGATGTTGAGCAGATTGGGCGTCGTCAGGAAGGAACCGGTGATCAGCGAGAAGACCACGCAGACGACGATGAAGAACAGCGCAATCGAGACGACGCTGCCATTGGCTAACGCCACATCCTTCCACGTGCTGTTGTGAGCGCGTTTGGGCGAGGCGCCAACACCGGCGGAGGTAACGTTCATGGTTGGACCCCCTCATCGCGGCTTGCGCGGGCCGAGCGCGCGGTGAATTTGCGGCCGACGATCAGGTTGACGACCTCCTCGATGCTGGTCTCGCCGATCTTGCGCTCGGCGACATTGCGGCCTTCGTACATGACCTGGATACGATCGCAGACCAGGAACAGATCCTGCAGGCGATGGGTGATGAGGATGACGCTGACACCACGGGCGCTGACGGCGCGGATGAGTTCCAGAACCGCCTCGACTTCCGCCACCGCAAGGGCGGCCGTCGGCTCGTCCATGATCAGCACCGACGGATCGAAGGAAGCGGCGCGGCCGATGGCGATCGACTGGCGCTGGCCACCGGAGAGGTTTTCGACCTTGAGCCTGGTATCGGCAATGACGATGCCGAGCCGGTCGAGCATCTGGCGCGTCTCGCCATGCATGCGCTTGTTGTCGAGAAAGGGGACGCCGAGAACGCGGCGACGCGGCTCGCGGCCGAGGAAGAGATTGCCCGCCACATCCACCGTGTCGCAGAGCGAAAGGTCCTGGTAGACCATCTCCACCCGCGCGGCGCGGGCATCGGCCGGCGACGAGAAAGACACCGCCTTGCCATTGATCTCGATGGTGCCGGCATCAGGAATTACCGCACCGGACAGGACCTTGCTCAAGGTGGATTTGCCGGCGCCATTGTCGCCGACCAGGCCGAGCACTTCGCCAGGCTTCAGGTTCAGCGAGACATCGTCCAGCGTCTGGATAGGGCCGTACCGTTTGGAAATACCGGTCATCCTGACGCGGTAGGTCTCGCCATCGCTCATCATGGTTCCAATTCTCTGGGCGCGACATGTTCAATCGGTCGCCGGGCTGCGCAGGCAACCCTCGGGTCAATGCGCAGCCCAGCGGTCCGGGGAGGATACTACTTGAACATGTCCTTGAACTGGCCGACATTTTCCTTGGTCACGATGGTGATCGGAACGTTGATGATCGGGTCGATCTTCTCGCCCTTCTTGAGCTTGACGAAAGCTTCGATGGCAGCCTTGCCTTCACCGGCCGGATCCTGCTGGACGACAGCGACCACCCAGCCCTCTTCGAGACCCTGCACCGCCGACTTGGTCAGGTCCCAGCCGAACACCTTGACGTCGCCCGTACGGGCCTGGCTGGAGACGGCGGAAACCGCGCCGAGCAGAGCCGGCTCGCCGGTCGCGTAAAGCGTCGTCATGTCAGGATTGGCGGTCATCAGGTTTTCGGAGGCGGACAGGGCGACGTCCTGGACGTTCTGGCCGTCGACCGTGTCGAGGAAGGTGACCTTCTGGCCGCTGTCGGTGACAGCCTTCTTGAAGCCGTCGAGGCGCTGGTTCTGGATAAACGAATTGAGCGCGCCAACGACGCCGATCTTGGCGGTGCCGCTCAGCTTAGTCTTCACGTATTCGGCGTAGGACTTGCCGATATCCTCGCCTGCCTTGGTGTTGTCAACCCCGACGAAGGCGACGTTGTCGCCATTTGGGATCTGCGCGTCAATGGCGATGACCGGAATGCCGGCGGCTTTGGCCGCGGTGATGGCCGGCTTCACACCGTTGACATCGATGGCGACGAGAATGATGCCGTCGACCTTCTGGGTGATGTAGTTCTCGATGGCGTCGTTCTGCGCGCTTGGTACATTGTTGGCGTTGAAGATGACGAGGTCCACGCCGGCAGCCTTTGCGGCAGCCGTTGCGCCGTCATTGATCTGGTTGAAGAACAGGGCCTGCTGGTTGATGGTCACCAGCGCATAGGTCTCGGCCATGGCGGAAGCAGAGCCGAGGGCGAGGGTCATGGCGATGGCTGCGGCGCAGCCTGAAAGGATCTTGGTAAGACGCATACGGTTCCCCTTGGTTTTCTCGAAAAGGCCCTTGATCGGGCTCACCTGGCGCCTGAGCGCAGAGCATATTTCAAGATGCTTGATTTCTTGTCAAGTGACTTGAATTGGCATCAACGAAGACAAATGAGGGGCTCGCCCGATCAGAATGTTGCCGGCGTGTTCACCCAGAAAATGCTGGCGCGTTCGTCGCCGACATTGCGGTACCAGTGCGGCAGTTCGGAATTGAAGACGAAGGAATCGCCGGCCGACAGGCGAAACGTCTTTTCGCCGACCATCAATTCGATCGCACCTTCCAGGAGGTAGCCGACTTCCTCGCCAGCGTGCTGGATCGGGCCGGCGCTCTCACCTCCCGCCTCGATGTGATGGATGTTGCACTGCAGGAGATGGCCGGGCGAATACGGAATGACGCGCTCGAGCGAAATGCCTTCGCCGCGCCGAAGCGGATCGAGCGCGATCAACGGCCGCGATCCAGCCCGAAAGACGATGCCTTCCTCACCATCGGATTCCTCGAACATCCAGCCAATGTTGGTGCCAAGCACCTCGACAAGCCGGTGCAGCATGGGAAGCGAGGGCGAGACCTTGCCGTTCTCGACCTTGGAAAGCAGGCTTTCAGAGCAGTTCGCGGCGGCAGCTAGCGCCTTCAAGGTCAGCCCACGCGTCTGCCGGGAGAGTTTCAACCGTATGCCGAGCCGCAGAAGGCTGGTGGCGGTCGAGCGCTCGTCGCCGCCCTTGCTGTTTTGGGTGTCCATCTTGTTCATTTGGGGACGCGAACATCTCCGCTGGTTGGGCTGACTCGTAAAACTGATCCCAGGCGTTGTCCATCCTGTGAAAAACGGACGATGCATCCAATCGACTCGGCTGGGCTTTCAAAACCATCATCCCCGACCAAACGCTACGACGCCTTCGTGATTCATTGCGGTTGAAAGGAGACCGCGATGGGCAAGCCGCTACCGCTTGAGTTGCGTCAGCGCGTTGTGCGTATGTCGATGAGGGGCATGGTCACCGCGAGGCAGCGCGCCATTTCCGCGTTTCGCCTCGCTTGTGAACAAGACGCACTCTGCCAAGCTCTCGGCGATATCTGCCACCTGTTCGAGCCAGCTGAATGCAGAAACTTCTTCAAGGTTGCCGGATACGAGGCTAATTAATCGTGACACGCTTTAGCTGAGCGTGAGCAAGGACGGAGGCTGGTTCAACCCATCGGGACGGCGGCGACCACCCATCTCCTGAAGCCGCAGATCGGCCGGCTGCCGAACAATCGATCTCTCCAACAGCGTCGAGAACGAGTATCTGTGCCTTAAGCTACTGCAAGCGTTTGGCGTTTCCGCCGCCCAGGCGCAGATCGCTGCTTACCGATGGTGATGTGGCGGGTGCTCCGATCGTGCGCTCGACCCTCTGCAGGATCGTGTCGAGCGGCTCGGCGACCAGAATCTCGGCAAGCGGCCGATAAACGAACCCCAGCGATTCGGCGCGCTTGATCGCTTGGCGGTATCGAGCGCGCGCCCCGTGTGGATTTTCGCCCAGCATCAAAGCGCAACCAGGACGAAGCGTTCGCCAAAGTTTTCCAGTGAATTGAAACACTTATCGGGAAGGTCGGTGGTACCGTTGGCTGGGATCGAACCAGCGACCTCCGGATCCACAATCCGGCGCTCTAACCATCTGAGCTACAACGGCACGTTCGCCTGAGCCAGATCGTGGTGAAAATTCATTCTCCGAGATCCGCTCTGTCGTTCGGCGATGCGTCCAATACGGTCTATCAGAGACTAATTCAAGGCCTTTGATAAGGCAAAGCCGGTCTCCCAACAGACGCCCGTTTCTTCGGCAAAAGAAAAAGGCCGGCGGGAGGAGGTGCCGGCCTTTTCCTGTTACGAGCCAGCGGGAGGAGGTGCTGGCTGGTCACCCCGGAGAGCAGAGGGAGGAGGTTCCACTCGCCGGGTATTCATTTGGACAACTCTATCGCACACCTATTTGTCTGACGAAATGCGACGTTTTGATGCATCGCAGAGTTGTGCGCAATTATTAGGCGGCCTTGATGTCCTTCAGGGCCTTCTCGAAAGCGGTCTTGACCGGCTTGGAGACGTCTTCGGCAGCCTTCGAAGCAACAGCCTGGAAGTCCTTGGCCTGCTCGACGGTGGTCTCGACGCGCTTGCGCAGGAAGGCGGTCTGCAGTTCGACCACTTCCGACAGCGACTTGGCGCCGATGAGGGCCTCGAGATGCGAGAAGCCGGCTTCGGCATTGGCGCGCAGAGCGGCGATGGTCTTGAGCGACAGGTCGCTGGAAACGGTCTTGGCAGTCTCGAAGGTCGATTCCAGGACTTTCTGGGTCTCTTCGGCGCCGGTCTTCAGCTTGGAGTAGGCTTCCTTCGACTGCTCGACGCCCTTTTCGGCGAAAGCGCGGATCTGGTCGGTTGCCTTGGAAGCGTCGAAGCTCGGGAATTCGACGTTTTCGATGGTCTCAGCGGTCTTGGCCTTGGTCATTTTCCATCCTTTCGGGGTAGCGGCTTTGACAAAAAGCCGTCTCGTTCATGTATGATGGCAATATAGCGGTTTTTTTGTGCGATGCAATATCTTTGTTGCAGTGCACCATAAATTTCTTCCCATGCGTCACCCAAGAAGTTATCCAGGGACATTCCGAGAGCTGTTAACCAAGTGGCCAGAGATTCCACCTGCTTCCCGCCATGGCTTGTGGACCTTCGCCGCGCGGGCTTTTATTAACAAAGCGTTAACTGCAAATTGCCCGCCTTGTAGGTTCGCCAAGAGGGGTTCGCCAAGAGGTTTCACCGAAAGGGTCCGCCAAGCGCATGCCTTCCGAGAACTACTCTTTCCTCGATGTCGCCGTGCTTGATGCGGTTCGCCAGCGCTTCGCCGCCGGCGACGCGATCGCGATTCTGTCGGCCGACCTCGAACAGGTGATCTGGGCCAACGGCCCGGGCGCTGCGGTGTTCGGCTATCCCGATATCGAGGCCATCATCGGCGCCTCGGCTCAGCTGCCGCTGATCGCCAGGCGCCAGATCATGGCGACCGCGGGCTTCCCGCAGATCGGCAGCGACCGCGCCATTACGGTACGGCTGGCGACCGGCATCACCAGCCGCGCCGTCGGCTTCCTGGCCAGTGCGGTGACTATGCCGGACGGCGAAAGCGCCATCATGCTGGTGGTGCCGGCAGCGCAGGCCGGCTCGCGCAGTGCTGCCGACATTGCGGCCCGCGCCATCAGCGGCTTTACCGAAGACGGCCATTTCATCGCCTTTGTCGACGCCGCCGGCACTGTCGAGGCGGCTTCCGATGGCTTTGGCGCGCTCGCCATCCGGCCTGAGACGCTGGCCGCGCTTGTCGCCGACGTGGCGAGCCAGGACGACCGCATCGTCAAGCGGCTGGTCCCCGGCGGCGCCACGTCCTATCCGGCCGGCTTCGCGCGCCTGACCGAGTCCAGGCATCTGCTGGTGGTCATCGACGAGGATCAGCTCGGTGAGGAAAATCCTGTCGGCGAGCTGGATGCCGAACCTGCTGCAGCGCAGGTCGACGATGGCCCGGCGCAAGCCGCCGCGGAGAACGCGGTAACGGTGGATGCGGTGGCTGACCACCCCACCGCAAGCGGGAATCAGGGCGCCCCACTCGCGGCCGCGCCTGATGTCGGGGAGACAGGTCCGGCTGCCACCAAGCATGATGCTTCGGCGTCAACCGATACAAAGGCGGACCATCGCGAGCAGACGACCTGCCGCGAGCAGGCGGCGAATGACAGCGCGCCGGCGCAACATGATCATTGGTACTTCCATGCCGGCGAAGAGCCGCAGGCGGGCGAGCCGGACAGCCCGGCGCAGGCCGAGCCGGACTCTGTTTCCCCGGCCGAGAGTGCGCAGTTGGACAGCAGTGCCGCTGCGCCCGCCCTGCCGTCTGACGCAGCCCCACCGGCTGCGCCTCCCGCCAAACGTGAGATCGACCGCTCGGCGCCGCCGCTGCGCTTCGTCTGGCGCACCGACGCCGAGGGCAAGTTCAGCGCGCTGTCGCCGGAATTCGGCGACATTGTCGGCAAAGCCGCCGCCGACGTGATCGGCCGCCGCTTCAAGGACGTCGCGACAATTTTCGGCCTCGACGCCTCGGGCGAGATCGCCGGCCTGCTTGAACGGCGCGACACCTGGTCGGGCCGCTCGGTACTGTGGCCGGTTGCCGGCTCCGACCTGAAGATACCGGTCGATCTGGCAGCACTGCCTGTCTACGGCCGCAGCCGCGCCTTCGAAGGTTTTCGTGGTTTCGGCGTCGCCCGCGCCGGCGATGCGGTGGTCGATCCGGAAGCAATCGGCATGGCGCTGGTGCCCAATGGCGCGCCAGCGGCAGCAGCTGAGCCGGCCCCGGAACAGCCCGTGGCGGAAGCTCCCAAGGCGGCCGATCCGTTCGAGGGCGAAGTGCCGGCACTGACCATCGTGCCGAAGCAGGAACGTCGTTTTGCCGACAAGGTCATCCGGCTGGCCGAGCATCGGCAGCCCGCCAACGACAAGCAGCCGACAAGCGAGAGGGGCCTGTCGACGCTGGAGCGCAGCGCTTTCCGCGAAATCGGCGAGCGGCTGAAGAAGGACAATCCCCCGCCGGAGCAGCCGGAGACTGCCAAGCAGGCCGAACCGGCCAATCCGGATCAGGTAATGCCAGACCAGGCCAAGGCAGATGAGCCCAAGCCGGATCATGTCGAGGCGGACCAGCCTGAAACAGCCGCGCCAGCCCGACAACCCGCCGAGGTCTCGAGTCCGGACGAAGCCGGCCTGGCTGCCGTGGCTGAACCATCGGCAGCCGCACCCGAAAGCGAAACGGCTGAGGCCGAACCGCCGGAAAGCGATGCCGAGGACGAAAAGGACCTGACGCGGCTTGACGGCGAGCAGCCGGACGACGGCCTTGCGGACAGCGAAGCAGGCGAGGCGAAGGCGCCGACAGTGTCGCGCTCCCTGCTCGACTATGCCGATCCCGAACCAGGCTCCGTCACCGAAGACAGTACGGAAGCAACGTCGTCCAACGACGAACTTGCGCCGGCTTCCGAACCGGATGATACGCAAGCCCAAGAGATCGTCGAGGCCGCAGAGCCACAGCCGGTTGTTGCCGAGACGCCGGCCAATGCCGGTGAAGACGACAGCATGACGTCGGCCGACTTCCGCGATGCCGAGGACAATGAGGATTGGGCGCCGTCCGACGAGGCGACCGATTCCGCCGTGGAAGACGGGGACAAGGCCGGCGATGCGGACACAGTGCCGGCAGAACCACAGCGCCTGAAAGTGCCGCCGCTCAAGCTTGAGGGGTTCATGCCTTCGGCATTCTCGGCCGGAGATGAACACAAGGCCCCTGACACGTCGATCCTCGGCAAGCTGCCGGTGCCGCTGCTCATCCATTCGGGCGACGAGCTTCATTACGCCAATGAGGAATTCCTCGGCCTGACCGGCTATGACACGCTTGAGGACCTGAGCGACGCCGGCGGGCTCGACGCGCTGTTTGCCGATCCCTATTCAGAAATGGCCGGCGAAAGCGACCACACACTCAAACTGAAGACGCGCGAGGGCCAGGAATTTCCGATCGAAGCCATTTTGCGTTCGGTGCCGTGGCGCGCCGGCAAGGCGCTGATGCTGGTGGTGCGACGTACCGGCGATAACGAGCCGCCGATGGTTGCGCATCTCGCAGCCGAGGAGCAGACGCAGCCCGATGTCTCCGAACTCAAAGCGCGCATTGCCGAGATGCGCACCATCATCGACACCGCGACCGATGGTGTGGTGTTGATCGGCCGCGACGGCGACATCCGCTCGATCAGCCGGCCGGCCGAGGCGCTGTTCGGCTTCGACAGCGACGACGTCACCGATAAACCGTTCGCCTCGCTGTTTGCCATCGAAAGCCAGCGCGCGGCGCGCGACTATCTGAACGGCCTGTCCGAGCCCGGCGTGGCGAGTGTGATGAACGATGGCCGCGAGGTGATCGGGCGCGAGGCGCAAGGGCGCTTCATCCCGCTGTTCATGACCATCGGCAGGCTGCCCAATGACAGCGGCTTCTGCGCCGTGGTGCGCGACATCACGCAGTGGAAGCGGGCCGAAGAGGATCTGACCCAGGCGCGCGCGGTGGCCGAGCGCGCCTCCTCGCAGAAGACCGATTTCCTCGCCCGCATCAGCCACGAGATCCGCACGCCGCTCAACGCCATTATCGGCTTTTCCGAGCTGATGGTGGACGAGAAGTTCGGCCCGGTAGCCAATGACCGCTACCGCGACTATCTCAGAGACATCAACCGCTCGGGCAACCATGTGCTCGATCTCGTCAATGACCTCCTCGACATTTCGAAGATCGAGGCCGGCCAGCAGGAAATGGACTACGAGGCGGTGTCGCTCAACGATACGCTGGCCGAGACGGTGGCGATGATGCAGCCGCAGGCCAACCGCGAGCGTGTCATCATCCGCTCCAGCTTCGCCTCGCGACTGCCGGAAGTCGTCGCCGACCTCAGAAGCGTGCGCCAGATCGCGCTCAACATCCTGTCCAATGCCATTCGCTATACGCAAGCCGGCGGACAGGTGATCGTGTCGACCGCCTATGAAACCTCCGGCGACGTTGTCATGCGGGTGCGCGATACCGGCATTGGCATGAGCCATGCCGAGATCGAGCAGGCGCTGAAGCCGTTCAAGCAGATCAATGCGCTGAAGCGCGGGCGTGGCGACGGCACCGGTCTCGGCCTGCCGCTGACCAAGGCGATGGTGGAAGCCAACCGCGCCCGCTTCACCATCACCTCGACGCCGGGCGAAGGGACGCTGGTCGAGGTCGCCTTCCCGTCGACGCGGGTGCTGGCCGAATAGGCCGGCGATTTCCGGGCGAGAATCCCGGACAAAGAAAAGGCGTCCAACAGGACGCCTTAAATGGGATTTGCTGTCACAACGGGGGCTTGAGCGAATCTGATCCTCAGGGGACGAGGAACGGGATTTCTCCCTCAAGTTACGTGCGACTATCGACGCCGGGCCTTAACAACTCCTTACCGGCCGTCCAAAAAATTTACGAATGTGTACCACTCATGAAATCTAGGTAAATTCGACCGACATATCTGGTTAACCATCCCGGCCGCGTCACTCAGCCAGCTGCGGCAGGTTCCTGAACAGCTCCAGCGCCTCTGGATTGGCCAACGCTTCCTTGTTCTTGATGGCGCGGCCATGCACCACGTCGCGCACTGCAAGCTCGGTGATCTTGCCCGATTTGGTGCGCGGAATGTCGCTGACGGCGACGATCTTTGCCGGCACGTGGCGCGGGCTGGCGCCGCTGCGGATCTTGGAACGAATGCGCTTTTCCAGATCCTCGTCCAGCGTCACGCCGGCGGCCAGCCGCACGAACAGCACGACGCGGACGTCATTGTCGAAATCCTGACCGATGCACAGCGCCTCAAGGATCTCCGGCATCTGTTCGACCTGATTGTAGATCTCCGCCGTGCCGATGCGCACACCGCCCGGATTGAGCGTCGCGTCGGAACGGCCGTGGATGATCATGCCGCCATGCGCGGTCCATTCGGCGAAGTCGCCGTGGCACCAGACATTGTCGAAGCGCTCGAAATAGGCGGCCTGGTATTTCTTGCCCTCAGGATCGTTCCAGAAGCCGATCGGCATCGACGGGAACGCTTTTGTGCAGACCAGCTCACCCTTTTGCTCGCGGATCGGCTTGCCGTCATCGTCCCATACATCGACAGCAAGGCCGAGGCCGGGACCCTGGATCTCGCCGGTCCAGACCGGTTGCGTCGGTACGCCGAGCACGAAACAGGAGACGATGTCGGTGCCGCCGGAAACCGAGGCCAGATGTACGTCCTTCTTGATGCCGTCAAAGACGAAGCGGAAATCCTCCGGCGACAACGGTGAGCCGGTCGAGGAAATCGCCCGCACACTCGACAGATCATGGCTGCGGATAGGCTTGAGCCCGGCCTTGCGCACGGAATCGATGAATTTGGCCGAGGTGCCGAAAAAGGTCATCTTCTCGGCATCGGCGAAGCTGAACAGCACATTGCCGTCGGGGTGGAAGGGTGAGCCGTCATAGAGCAGCAGCGTGGCGCCCGAGGCCAGGCCCGACACCAGCCAGTTCCACATCATCCAGCCGCAGGTGGTGAAGTAGAAGAAGCGGTCGCCTTCGACGAGCCCGGCATGCAGCCGGTGTTCCTTGACGTGCTGGACCAGCGTGCCGCCGGCCGAATGGACGATGCATTTGGGAATGCCGGTGGTACCTGACGAAAACAGGATGTAGAGCGGATGCGCGAACGGCAGCCGCTCGAACGTGACCGCTTTGGCGGTAAAGGGTGACAGCGCCTCTTCGAGCGCCACGGCCTTGTCGATGATCGCTGCGATATCGCGCGAGGTACCGAGATAGTCGACGATCAGGACCTTGCGGACGGTTTCGAGCTTCGCCGCAACGGCAGCGATCTTGTCGGCTACCTCGATTGCCTTGCCATTGTACCAATAGCCGTCCGGCGCAATGAATATGACCGGCTCGATCTGGCCGAAACGGTCGAGCACGCCCTGCTCGCCGAAATCGGGGGAACAGGACGACCAGACCGCGCCGATGGAGGCGGCCGCCAGCATGGCGGCGACGGTTTCCGGCATGTTGGGCATCATCGCCGCGATGCGGTCGCCCTTTTTCACCTTGAGCGACAGGAAAAGCTGCTGAAAGCGCGAGGTCAGCTGGTGCAGTTCGCTCCACGACAGCCGCCGCTCGATCTTGTCCTCGCCGCGAAAGACGATCGCGTCACCGGAACCGGTCTTCTTCAGCAGGTTCTCGGCGAAGTTCAGTGTCGCATCGGGAAAGAACGATGCGCCGGGCATCTTGTCGCCATCGACGAGCACCGTCCCATCGGTCCCTTTGTCGCCGACAATGCCGCAAAAGTCCCACAGCAGGCTCCAGAAGCCTTCGCGATCCTCGACCGACCAGCGGTGCAGTTCGGCGTAGGAAGCGAAGGATGTGCCGCTTTTGGCCGCTGCTGCCTTCATGAACGCGGTCAGTGGTGCTGCGTCGATCTGGTCTTGCGTCGGGGTCCAGAGCGGTGCTTCGGCAGCCATGATCGATCCTCCTTGAAGCCCGTCGCGTCGCAAGATAGATATGCTTTTGTTTTGATGCACGTCGTTGTCCCGGAACCGCTGCACTCTTCCGGGCGACATGCACTAGCCTCAGCTTTACAGGCGCCGCTGCCCCAAAAACGCCGCGCCTCGTAGCAGGCTGAAGCTGCAGCTTATGCCTACCACCGTGCGGCAGAGCAAGATTTTGTTCCGCTAAACTCGGCCATATGTGCGCAATTGCCATCGCCGGGCCATAAAGACTTGAAATGCCTCAGCCCTAAGTCGTAGTGACGGCTGGAAGGCGTGGTGACGACTGGCGGTTACACCCGTCAGGCGTTATCGGAATGAAAGCAACCGGGGCAATATGCCATCACCTTTGATCCGGCGCGGAATATGGGCGATCGGCGTTGCCGTGCTCGTCATCGCGCTGGTCGTCGCCGCTCTGCCGCTGTTTGCCTCGACCCGGATCGTGCGCGATCGCATCGCCTGGGAAATGAGCGCGTGGAGCGGTTTCAGGGTCACCATCGCCGGTTCGCCGCGCATCGAGGTGTGGCCGAAGTTCCGCGCCATATTGAGCGACGTCACGCTGTCGCAGTGGACCGAGACCGACGCGCCGCCGGTGATCGAGGCCGAACGGGTCGAGGTCGACCTTTCGGCCATGGCGGCGCTGCAGGGCGATGTGGTGTTTTCGACGGCGCGGCTGGTGCGGCCGACGATCCGGGTCCAGCGCGCCGCAAACGGCATATTCCTGCCCGCCATACCAACGGGCGGACGCATCACCCGCTCCATCGACACGGCGCGCGGCGTGGTCAACGCCGATCCGACGAAGCCGGATCTGAGCAAGCTGCCCGCCGATCCGTTCGGCACCGTGGAATTCAGGGACGGCCGCATGGTCGCCTCCGTCGGCGGCAAGGACGTCGAATTGCTGACCAGCCTGTCCGGCCAGGCGAGCTGGGCAGCGATGAACAGCAACGCGACCTTGTCGGCGACCGGAATCTGGCGCGGCGAGAGCGTCACCGTCGATGCCGCCTCGCCCAAGCCGCTGGTGCTGTTTGCCGGCGGCGCCGCACCGGTCACGTTTTCGTTCAAGGCAGCGCCGGCCAGCTTCTCGTTCGACGGCACGGCCAGCATGTCGCAAAACGCCTATTTCGATGGCCAGGCGAAATTCGCCGCGCCCTCGCTGCGGCGCGTGCTGGAATGGTCGCAGGCCGGCATTGCTCCTGGTACGGCGATCGGTTCGGTCTCGATTTCGAGCAAGATCACGGCGACCGCCGGCCGCGTCAAATTCGAAAACACCGCGGTGACGCTCGACAACAACCCGGGAATGGGGGCGCTGGATTTTTCGTTCGGCGACGCCTTGCCGGTGATATCAGGCACACTCGCCTTCGATACGCTCGACCTCAGGTCGCTGTTTTCGGCCTTCACGCCGCTGGCGCCGACCGGCGAGACCGGTCCCGGCGAAATCGACACCAGCTTCGCCGACCGGATCAATCTCGATCTGAGGCTGTCAGCGGCGCATGCCTCGGCCGGCGCAATCCAGCTTGCCGACGTCGCCGCCACGGCGCAGGTGAAGAACGGGCTTGCCGTCTTCGATATCTCCGATGCGTCGGCCTTTGGCGGCAACGTGCAAAGTAGCCTGCGTTTCGACCGCAAACCGGAGGGCTCGCAGGTCGAGATCCGGCTGCTCGCCTCCGACATTGACGGCGCCGCTTTCGGCACCGCGGCCGGAATGACGCGGCTGGTGCCGGCCAGCACCGGCACTGTCTCGGTCATTCTCAAAGGGCCGGGCAAATCCTGGGACTCGATCTTCGAGAACGCGGACGGCTCGGTCTCTGCGACGTTCGGGCCTGGCGCGCTGAGCGGGCTCAATTTGCCGGCATTTCTGAAGCACACGGAACAGGGCGGCTTCTTCGCGCTCGACGACGTCTCGGACGGGACACTGCCGATGGACGGCGCCGAGCTCAAGGCCACCATCTCGAAGGGTGTGGCAAGGCTGGACAAGGCCGAGGCCAATTCGGCGAAATACAAGGTCTGGCTGTCCGGCATCGCCTCTTACGGCGGACGCGGGCTGGCGCTTTCGGGGGGTGTCACCCAGGCCGACCCGGCAGCGGCACCGGTCAATGGCCAGCAGGGATCCAACCAGTCGTCATTCTTCGTCGGCGGCACCTGGAGCACGCCGTTCATCTCGCCGATCAGCCGCGGCGTCTCAGGCGAATAGGCGGTCCCTTACCGGAACCGCCCTATCCCTCGTTTGACGCAATCAACCGCGCTGCGCGGCCTGTTCGTCGAGCTGGCGCTGCACCTCACGCCGCTTGTTGGCGACCGAAGCGATGATGACGCCTACCGCCACGACGGCGATCAGGATGGTGCAGGCGGCGTTGATTTCCGGCGTCACGCCGAGACGCACCTGGCTGTAGATCTTCATCGGCAGCGTGGTGGCGCCAGGCCCGGAGGTGAAGGAGGCGATGACCAGGTCGTCAAGCGACAGGGTGAAGGCCAGCATCCAGCCGGAGACGATGGCCGGCATGATGACCGGCAGCGTGATCTGAAAGAAGGTCTTTACCGGCGTTGCGCCGAGGTCCAAGGCAGCTTCTTCCAGCGAACGATCGAACGACACCAGGCGCGACTGCACGACGACGGCCACGAAGCACATGGTCAAGGTGATGTGAGCAAGCGTCACGGTCAGGAAGCCACGGTCGAGACCGACGGCAACGAACAGCAGCAGCAGCGACAGGCCGGTGATGACTTCCGGCATGACCAGCGGCGCAAACACCATGCCGGAAAACAGGATGCGGCCGCGGAAGCGGGTGTAGCGGGTCAAGGTCAGTGCTGCCAGCGTGCCGAGCACGGTTGCCACAGTGGCGGAGATGACACCCACACGCGCGGTCACCCAGGTGGCGTCCATCAGCCCCTGATTGTGGAACAGCGAGGCATACCATTTGGTCGAGAAGCCGCCCCAGACGGTGACCAGCTTCGACTCGTTGAAGGAGAAGACGATGAGCAGCACGATCGGCAGATAGAGAAAGGCAAAGCCCAGCACGACCGAGGTGACGTTGAAGCGGCTCCAGGTGGCGTTCATTTGTCCTGCTCCTGGGCGCGTGCCTGGGCCTGCTGGAAGAGCATGATCGGCACGATCAGGAGCAGCAGCAGGATGACGGCGACGGCCGACGACACCGGCCAGTCACGGTTGGCGAAGAATTCATTCCACAAGGTCTTGCCGATCATCAGCGTCTGCGAGCCGCCGAGCAGATCGGGAATGACGAACTCGCCAACCGCTGGAATGAACACCAGCAGGCAGCCGGCGATGACCCCGGGCAGCGACAGCGGGAAGGTGATCTTCCAGAAGGCTGATGTCGGCGGGCAGCCGAGATCCTTTGCCGCCTCGATCAGCGAATAATCCATCTTTTCCAGCGAGGAATAGAGCGGCAGCACCATGAATGGCAGGTAGGAATAGACGATGCCGATGAAGATCGCCGTGTAAGTGTTGAGGATGATCAGTGGCTGATTGATGATGTGCAGCGACAAGAGCAGCTGATTGAGCAGACCCTCGGGCTTGAGGATGCCGATCCAGGCATAGACGCGGATCAGGAACGACGTCCAGAACGGCAGGATTACCAGCATCAGCAAGGTCGGACGGATCGTCGCCGGCGCGCGGGCCATGCCGTAGGCGATCGGGAAGCCGACGAGCAAGGTCAGGATCGTCGAGACTGCAGCGATGATAACGCTGGTCACGTAGGCTTTGAAGTAAAGCGCGTCCTGCGTTAGCCAGACATAATTGTCGAAGCTGAGTTCGCGGAAGCGGACAAAGAACCCGGACATGCCGTCCCTGAAATCGAGCGCCGGCGTGTAGGGCGGCATGGCGATCGCCGACTGCGACAGCGAAATCTTGAAGACGATGATGAACGGGATGAAGAAGAAGAACAGCAGCCAGAGATAAGGCACGATGATGACGAGCCGGCTGACGAAGCCGGCGCCGAGCCGTGTCAGAAACGGTTTGGCCGCTGTCGATGGGCCGGTGCCGGTGATGGCGATGTTGGACATGGCCGCCCCCTACCGTGTCAGCACGACGCCGGCATCCGGCCGGAAGGAGACCCAGGCGCGGTCGTTCCAGGTCAGCGGATCATCGGTGACGCGTGCAGCGTTGAGCGCGCTTGCCCTGATGATCTGGCCGTCATCCAGCCTGATGTGGTAGACGGTCATGTCGCCGAGATAGGCGACGTCGTAGACCTCGCCCTCAAGCGCATTGACTGCGTCGGCCGGTTTCTTCGACGACACCTTGATCTTCTCCGGCCTGATGGCGAAGACGATGTCGGAACCGGCCTTTGTATCGGTGCTGTTTTCGACGACGATCTGGGCCCCTGTCGCGCCGGTAATGCGCGTGGTGTTTGCCGCACGCTCGGCGACCTTGCCTTCGAACATGTTCACATTGCCGACGAAGTGGGCAACGAAGCGTGAGCTCGGCGCCTCATAGACTTCCGCCGGCGTCGCCACCTGCATCACCTCGCCCTTGTCGATGATGGCGATGCGGTCGGCCATGGTCATCGCCTCTTCCTGGTCGTGGGTGACGACGACGAAGGTAAGGCCGAGATTTTGCTGCAGGTCCATCAGCTCGAACTGCGTTTCCTCGCGCAGCTTCTTGTCGAGCGCGCCGAGCGGCTCATCGAGCAGCAAGACTTTTGGCCGCTTGGCAACCGAGCGGGCGAGCGCGACGCGCTGGCGCTGGCCGCCCGACAATTGGTGCGGC
The DNA here is from genome assembly GCF_040321955.1 of Mesorhizobium sp. M0217. Taxonomy (NCBI): domain Bacteria; kingdom Pseudomonadati; phylum Pseudomonadota; class Alphaproteobacteria; order Hyphomicrobiales; family Phyllobacteriaceae; genus Mesorhizobium; species Mesorhizobium sp. M0217. Next base: position 34,549 of record NZ_JAMYSN010000022.1, read on the forward strand.
TTGCGCTTGGCGAACTGCTCTAGCTTCACCAGCTTCAGCATCTCGGCGACGCGCTTTTCGATATCCGGTCCCGGCATGCCTTCCTGCTTGAGGCCGAAGGCAATGTTCTTTTCCACGCTCATATGCGGGAACAGCGCATAGGACTGGAACATCATGTTGACCGGGCGGCGGTAGGGCGGGATGCCGCGCAAATCCTGGCCGTCGAGAAGGATACGGCCGGCGGTGGGCTCCTCGAAGCCGGCAAGCATCCGCAGCAACGTCGACTTTCCGCAGCCCGACGCGCCGAGCAGGGCGAAGAACTCGCGCTCGAAAATGGTCAGCGACAGATTGTTGACGGCGGTGAAGTCACCGAACTTCTTGGTGACATTCTCGAATTGGATATATGGCTTGGCGTTCGGGTCGTTCCATGGCGCGAAATCCCTGCGGATGCTGCCAAGCGATTTCATGTCCCACTCCGTCCTGTTTTTTTTGCTTCTTGCCCCAGAGAAGAATGGTCCCGGCAGATGACTGCCGGGACCATGTCGCATTGCTTACTGGCCGGTGACGATCTTGGTCCAGCTGCGCGTGATCAGGCGCTGAGTCTTGGGATCGTAGGGCTGGACCGTATAGAGCTTTTTCAAGGTCTCGGCGTCCGGATAGACCGCCGGATCATCCAGCAGCGCCTTGTCGACGAACTTCTGCGAAGCCTTGTTGCCGTTGGCGTACAGCACATAGTTGGACGACTTGGCGATCACTTCCGGCTTCATCATGTAGTTGAGAAATTCGAGTGCCTCGGCGGCATGCGGCGCATCGGCGGGAATCGCCATCTGGTCGAACCACATCTGGGCGCCTTCCTTGGGCACGGAATAGCCGATCTCGACGCCTTGCTTGGCCTCGACCGCGCGGTTGCGTGCCTGGAAGACGTCACCCGACCAGCCGACCGCCAAACAGATATCGCCGTTGGCGAGCGCGTTGATGTATTCGGACGAATGGAATTTGCGGATATACGGCCGCACCTTCAGCAACGTCTCCTCGGCCTTGGCGATGTCGTCAGGTGAGGTGCTGTTCGGATCGAGGCCGAGATATTTGAGCGCCGCCGGGATGATGTCGGCCGGCGAGTCCAGCACATAGACGCCGCAGTCCTTCAGCTTGGCCAGGCTGTCGGGATTGAAGAACACATCCCAGCTGTCGATCTTGTCGGTGCCGAGTGCTGCCTTCACCTTCTTGATGTTGTAGCCGATGCCGACCGTGCCCCACATGTAGTTGATCGAATATTCGTTGCCCGGATCGTATTTGGCGGTGCGCTCCGAAACCGTGTCCCACATGTTGGAAATGTTGGGCAGCTTCGACTTGTCGAGCTTCTGGAACACGCCGGCCTGGATCTGGCGCGCCAGGAAGTTGCCGCTGGGCACGACGACGTCATAGCCGCTGCCGCCGGCAAGCAGCTTGGTCTCGAGGATTTCATTGGAATCGAAGGTGTCGTAGACGACCTTGATGCCGGTCTCCTTGGTGAAGTCGTCAATGATGGAACTGTCGATGTAATCCGACCAGTTGAAGACGTTGACGACGCGATCCTCGGCATGGCCGCCGACGGCGAAAAGCGTCAGAAATGCCGAGGTTGCCGAAAGCCAGAGCGCTTTGCGGATCATGCTGTTCTCCTTTGATGAGTGTTCCTTCGCCAAGTCGTCGCTGTTCGAGCGCGATTGGGCATTTGCTTCAGAGTATTGAGCTTTCCGGGCAGCCACAAGCATGAACTGCCAGCGCCGTCCGGGCGGTTCGACGAGCGGCAGATGATGGCTCTGTGTGCCCGCATGGCGGGCGCGCTGACGCCGTCAGAGGCTTTCGCCGCGGCGCGGGCAGGGATACGACGCTGTGGTCCGGTCTTGGTCCGACCGGCGGGGACACTTGGCAAGATAAGCCTGTCTTGTTGTTGCCGAGCCCCCAGCCTGCCCGTGCCGCAGCAAGGTTGTCAATGGCCCGCGCGGGGAAGCTCGGTCAATAGGGCGTGCGGCTTCGCTAATTGGGGAAAGACGGGCGTAATTAGGGAAGACGGGCTCAACCAAGGGAAAGGCGGGTCAATTAGGGGATGGCAGGCCGGTGGTCCCCGGCCGTGCAGGCCTCGCCTGGCGCTTGAATTCAAGCGCGATATGGACGAGCAGCGCGGCGACCACCACCGCGCCGCCGATGATGGTGCGCACCGAGGGCACCTCGCCATGAACGAGCCAGACCCAGATCGGTCCGAGGATCGGCTCGAACGTGCCGAGGAGTGCTGCGATCGCCGCCGGAACCAGCCTCGCGCCGGTGGCGAAGAAGGCAAGGCCGAGGCCGAGATTGATGACGCCGAAGGCAAACAGGAAAGCCATGTCGTGGGCCGACGTGGCAAACTGCGTGGCTTGCGATGCGGCGAAAGCCGCTGCCAGCATCGTGCCGAGGCACGTCGCCGGCGTCATGCGCACATGGGCGAAGCGCCGGGTGATGACGGTGGCAATCGAGAACATGACGGCGATCAGCAGCGACAGCCCGTCGCCGATGGGCGATACGGCGCCGTCGAGCGATTCCGACACCATGATGGCGACGCCGGCGATGACGGCGGCGATCGCCACCCAGGTCGCGACGGCGACGCGTTCGCGAAACAGCACCCAGGCAAGCAATGCCGCCAGCAGCGGCACACCGGCCTGCATCAACAGGATATTGGCAACGGTGGTGTAGGCGAGCGCGACAACGAAGCACGTCGACGCCGTGGCGAAACAGACGGCCACGGCAAGGCCGGGCAGGCCCATGTCGCGAAACAGCCGCAACATGCCGCGCCAGCCGTCGCGCCAGGCCATGAAGCAAATCAGGAACACAGCCGCCCACAGCGAGCGCCAGAACACCACCGTCCAACTGTCAGCGGTGTCAATGAAGCGGGCGATGGTGCCGCCAAAGCTCCACATCAGCGCCGACAGGAACACCAGCAGCAAGCCGACCCGCTCTTCGCGCGGCGAGACGATCGGCGGTGCGGCGATTGAAGAAGATGCGGTATCGGTCATGGGGTGCGACTGTCGGCTATCTCGGGGCGGCATGATGCACAATGGACGACAGAAACGTGCCGTATTCGCCTAGCGCATAGGCTACCGCCGGACGTGATCCAGCCCGGCATTCCCTTTGGCGCACCGCCAACCGGCGGCCATACGGGCAAACACCGCCGTTTCTAGGACATGCCCTTGTTGCCGCGGATAAAGCGCCAAAGACCGGCCAACGGTACCAGCAGCAGAATGCCGAACTTTTTCAGGGCGATGAGCGCGACCGCAATCAGGCCGGCCTTTGCCGCGAGTTTTCCGGCGATGAGGCCGCCAATGCCAACCGCGGCGACCGTGTCGGTGCCGGGCAGAAAATCGGTGTATTTCTTGCCGGTGTTGAAGTCCGCCACGCCCAGCACTTCGTCCAGGCTCTGCTTGATCTCCGGCAATTGTTCGACCGTAGCGATGTAGCTCATCACGAAGACGCCTTCCCGGCCGAGGAAACGGACGTCGTAATTGAGCGTGTGGACGGTATCGTCTCCGAACTGCAGCTCCTTGGCCCAGTGCAGCCGCTTGTGGACGAAATCATAGACCGGCGGCGAGGCCCAGCCGATCAGCTTGATCGGGGGAAAGCCGTCCTTCACCCGCTGATCGTTGGCCGACAATGTGTCCGCCTGCATGCTGCTCAGCAATTCGGTGTAGTCGATGGATGCGGCGTCGGCGTCATCGACATGGCCGATCTTTTCATAGCGCAATTCGATGCCCCAACCGTTGCCGGCGATGGGCTCGTACTTGGCCGGGAAGATCATGCCGATTGCTTCGGACGCGGTATCAGGCGGATTGCCCCAGGCCTCGGTCAGGACGGACGTCGCGTCCTTCTTGCCCAGAAAATAGAACTTGTCCTTGAGATCGAGATGGATGCCTTCGGGAAGGTCGACCGCGCCGGTCTTTGGATCGATTTTGTCCAGGAATGCCTTGCCGTCGTCACTATACTGTTGATAGTCCTTGAAGAATTCCGAGGATTTTTCTGCCAGAACAGGCCCCGCCAAAAGGGCAAGCGCCACGCCAAGCCACAAAGCTTTCCCGTTCATAAGCCATCCCCCCCTTGGCTGCCCTGCAGCTCACCTTCGATAGCGCAGCGCCGATGCTTAATCAATATTTGGTTCGGCGATGGTTCGGGCCGCACTCTATTGCTTAGCGCAAACAGCTGCAGTCTTCCGCGACCTCCAGCCCGTGAAGCATCACTGGAAATCGAAGGCGCTCAGGCCCGTCACCATCTCGTCGAGGCCCAGCGGGCGGGTCACCGGCGGCTCGGCGCGGGCGAGGCAGCCGATGCGTTCGCACAGCCGGCAAGCGGGACCGACCGGCGTGGCGGCGCCCTGTCCGGCCTTTGCCGGCAGCCCGGCGCCATAGACGATCTCGTCGCGAAAGCCGATATCGCAGCCCAACAGCAGCGCGGTGCGGCGCGGACGCTCGGAGAACGAACCCTGCGGCCCCTCGAGCGTGCGTGCGATGCAGAGGAACTCGGCGCCGTCGGGCATTTCAACCGCCTCGACCAGGATTTGGCCAGGCGAAGCGAAAGCGGCATGGACCGGCAGTTTCGGGCAGCCGCCGCCAAAGCGGCTTTGCGGAAAGCCCTGGCCGCCGGCCTTGCGGAAGCGGTTGCCGGCATTGTCGACCTCGAGCATGAAGAACGGGACCCCGGACAAGCCAGGACGCTGCAGCATGGTCAGGCGGTTCGCCGCCTGTTCGAAGGAGACGCCGAAACGCGAGCGCAGCACATCGATGTCGTAACGAGCCCGCACGGCGGCGGCATGAAAGGCCTGATAGGGCATCATCAAGGCATGGGCGGCGTAGCGGCCGAACTCGAAGCGGGCGAGCCGGCGGGCTTCGTCCGTACCGAGCTTCAGCGCCTGAATTTCGCTGGCGATCGCGACCGTCATGCGGATCAGGCAGGCCTCCATGGCGACTTCGCGCAACTGGTCGAACGGCGACAGCCGCTCCGATAGAAAAAGACGCTGCGAATGACGGTCATAACGGCGGCGCCAGTTCGGCATGGTGGCCACCGGCAGCACCTTGACGACGATGCCATACTCGCGCTTCAGCCACGCCTTCAGCGCGCCGAACAGATCGTCGCCGGGGTCGAGCACCGAGGTGAAGGCCTCGGCCTCCTCCTCGAGTGCTGCAAAATGGTTCGGCCGGCGCTCGAAAATCTCGTGCACTTCGTCGATCGGCAGCCGCGCACCGGACAGCGCCGTGGCGCGGCCCTCGCGCGCCAGAAGCTCGTTGAGATCGGACAGCCGCTCGGCCTGCTCGCGGTAAGCGCGAAACAGTTTTATCATCGCAGCCGATGCGTTGGGGGCGGCCTCGGCCAGTTCGATCAGTTCCTGGTCGCCCGGCAGCTCACCGGCAAGCAGCGGGTCGCCGAACACTTCCTTCAAGGCCGAGATCGACCCTCTCGCCTCACCCTGCAATTCATGCGGGTCGACCTTGTAGACAGAGGCCAGCTTCAGGATCAGCTGCACCGTCAGCGGCCGCTGGTTGCGCTCGATCAGGTTGAGATAGGACGGCGAGATGCCGAGCCCCTCGGCCATCGCCGTCTGGGTCAGGCCTTTGGCGATGCGGATGCGGCGGATGCGCGGCCCGGCGAATATCTTCTGGTCGGCCATCGGCTTTCCTTGACAGGAATTTACACGACTTGCGAGCGATGAACGCCGCACCATCTTTACAATCATGACAGATTTACAGCGATAAGCAGTCAAACACAACACAGGTTTTCTCTTATTTTCTACCAGAAATAGCGGTTTTCCTCGCTCTCGTCGCGGCGCAGTGTAAATGATGTCACACACAGACGACGCACACTGTCCCAGGGCGCGGCGTTTCAAGACACTGACATCGATTGATCTGGAGTGACCAATGACTGATTTTTACAATCTTGTCCCATCCGCGCCCGAAGGCCGCTTCGACGGCATCGAACGAGCCTATTCGCCGGACGATGTGAAGCGGCTGCGCGGGTCGGTCCAGATACGCCAGAGTCTTGCCGAAATGGGCGCCAACCGGCTGTGGAAGCTCATCCACGAGGAAGACTTCGTCAATGCACTCGGCGCCATGTCGGGCAACCAGGCGATGCAGCAGGTGCGTGCCGGGCTGAAGGCAATCTATCTCTCGGGCTGGCAGGTCGCCGCCGACGCCAACACCGCGTCGGCCATGTATCCGGACCAGTCGCTCTATCCCGCCAATGCGGCGCCCGAACTGGTCAAGCGCATCAACCGCACGCTGCAGCGCGCCGATCAGATCGAGACCTCGGAAGGCAACGGCCTGTCGGTCGACACCTGGTTCGCGCCGATCGTCGCCGATGCCGAGGCCGGCTTCGGCGGACCGCTCAACGCCTTCGAGATCATGAAGGCGTTCATCGAGGCGGGCGCTGCCGGCGTCCACTATGAGGACCAGCTGGCCTCTGAGAAGAAGTGCGGCCATCTCGGCGGCAAAGTGCTGATCCCGACCGCCGCGCATATCCGCAACCTCAACGCGGCGCGTCTGGCGGCCGACGTGATGGGCACGCCGACGCTAGTCGTGGCACGCACCGATGCGGAAGCGGCAAAGCTTCTGACCTCCGACATTGACGAGCGCGACCAGCCCTTCGTCGACTACGATGCCGGCCGCACGGTTGAAGGCTTCTACCAGGTCAGGAACGGCATCGAACCGTGCATAGCGCGCGCCGTTGCCTATGCGCCGCATGCCGACCTGATCTGGTGCGAAACATCCAAGCCCGATCTGGCGCAGGCCAAGAAATTCGCCGAAGGCGTGCGCAGGCATCATCCGGGCAAGCTGCTCGCCTATAATTGCTCGCCGTCGTTCAACTGGAAGAAGAACCTCGACGACGCGACGATCGCCAAGTTCCAGCGCGAGCTCGGCGCCATGGGCTACAAGTTCCAGTTCATCACATTGGCCGGGTTCCACCAGCTCAATTTCGGCATGTTCGAGCTGGCCCGCGGCTACAAGGCGCGGCAGATGGCGGCCTATTCCGAGTTGCAGGAAGCCGAGTTCGCGGCCGAAGTCCACGGCTACACCGCGACCAAGCACCAGCGCGAGGTCGGCACCGGCTATTTCGACGCCGTGTCGATGGCAATCAGCGGCGGCCAGTCGTCGACCACCGCCATGCATGAATCGACCGAGCACGTCCAGTTCAAGCCGGCAGCGGAATGAACCGATCGACATAACCAACAGAGGAAACGCCCGAAGGGCAAGGGAGAAGAAAATGGCATCGATAAGCCGCGTCAAGGAACGTGCAGAAGAGCAGTCCACCACGATGAGTGTCGACCAACAGGCGACCATCCGCATGCTGGCCAACGACCTGCACCGACTCAATCAATCGGTGATGAAGGCAGTGGAGGCCGGCGTCTCGGTGGAACTGGTGCGCTCGGCCCGGCATCATGGCGGCGACGGCAATTGGGGCGACCTGCTGATCCCGGTGATCGTCACGCAGAAGAGTCACGGCTGATCTTCCCTTACGGAAGCTTTGTGCTTGTGGAACCTATGGGCCCCGCCGCTCACTGGCCGATTTCAACGTCACCCGCGGGTTTTCAGCGCGGGTGACTTTCGCTTTTGAGCGTAAACTTAACTACAGTTCGAAAACAGACCTTGTCTCCGAGGTTTAATATTTCCGGCTATATTTCGCAGGTCCGTCATTTCAGCTTGACATGGCGGGCGATCTCACGCCAATTGGCTCTCGGATTTCAACCCTGCATTGAAGCAGCGCCGAGTGCCCGCCCCGCCCATGTGCCCTGTGAACCGCGAGACCGACACCGCCAAACATCTGAATTCGTCAAGCAGGGACGCGAACTCCGAGATATCAACGGATTTCTCCCACGTGCTGGTCGTTGGAAAATCGCCGATCAACCGGGTGGTGGTGTCGAAGATCGTCGAGAAGTCCGGACTGAAGCCGATCTCCGAGTCGCCCGAAATGGCGGCCAAGACATTGCGAACCCTCATTCCGGGCGCCGTCGTTCTCGATGGCGGCCCCGACAACGAGGACTGCCGCGCGCCGATGGCGGCCATCGACGCCTTGCGGCGGACATCTGGGCGGTCGCTCCCCAAGGTGATCCTGCTTTCAACCAAGACCGGCACGCCCGACAGCCTGGGCCTGTCGAGCGTGGTCGATGTGGTGGTAACCAAGCCGATCACCACCGAAAGGCTGCAGCCGGTGGTCGACCGGCTGATCAGTCTCGGGCGCGGCTGATCGCAATCCGCCCGAACGCGTGCGGGGCGGTCAGCCTTCCTTGCCGATGCTCTCGATCAAAGCCGGCAGTTCGCCAAGATCGACAATCTGGCGGAAGCGCGGTGCTGCCACCGGCGGTTCGACATGTTCGAGCACCCAGGTCAGTTCGTGCGGGACGTACACACCCCAGCTCCCGGCCTCGATGGCCGGCACCACGTCCGACTTGAGCGAATTGCCGACCATCATGCTGTCCTGCGGGCTGCCGTGGCGGCCAAAGATCCTGGCATAGGTGGCGGCGCTCTTGTCGCTGACGATCTCGACGGCATCGAACAGGTCGCCAAGGCCGGACGCCGCCAGCTTGCGCTCCTGGTCGAACAGATCGCCCTTGGTGATCAGCACCAGATGGTAGGCGCCGGCGAGCTTTTCGACTGTCTCGCGCGCATGCGGCAGCGCCTCGACAGGATGGCCGAGCATGTCGCGGCCGGCGGCAAGGATTTCGGCGATCGTCGAGGCCGGCACGCGGCCCTCGGTCACTTCGATGGCCGTCTCGATCATCGACAAGGTAAAGCCCTTGATGCCGAAGCCGTAGACGGCAAGGTTGCGCTTCTCGGCCTCGAGCAGCCGTGCCGAGATGTGCTCGGCCTCGCCATGGTCGGCGAGCAGGGTTGCAAAATGCTTCTCGGTCAGGCGGAAGAACTGTTCGTTCTGCCATAGGGTATCGTCGGCGTCGAAGCCGATAGTGGTCAATTTGCCTGGCATACGGTGTCTTCTGCTGCTCGATCTGCGGGAGTTTGACCCTAATCTGCGTGGCGCGATTTTCAACCGGGAAGGCGAAGACAGGCAGCTCCCCTTCCCTTCCATCACCGGCAGCAGCTATACTGTGAAAATTGCAACCCAAACTGGTGAATGATGCCGCCTGCGAAAAAGGAAGTCCGTCCGTCGACCCGCGGAGGACGCGTCCGAACGCCTGCCTTCGTGAAAAATCAACGCGGCGTGAAGAACTGGAAGGAAGTCAGCGCTTGGCTGGAATGGCGCGGCATCGAAGACATAGAATGCATCACGCCTGATCAGGCTGGCGTCGCGCGCGGCAAGATGATGCCGTCGAAGAAATTCACTTCCAACACCTCGCTGGCGCTGCCATCGGCAGTGTTCATGACGACGATTTCGGGCGGCTATCCCGAGGATGGCAACGGTTTCCACTATCCGGAGGATGATGGCGACCTAAAGCTGATGCCGGATCTGTCGACGTTGACCGTCGTGCCGTGGGAAGAAGACCCGACGGCCGCCGTCATCTGCGACCTCGTCCATCAGGATGGCCGTTCGGTCGAGTTCACGCCGCGCAACGTCCTGAAGCGCGTGGTAGCAGCCTATGACAAGCGCGGGCTGAAGCCGGTGGTGGCGCCCGAGATCGAATTCTATCTGGTGCGCAAGAACCCCGACCCGGATTATCCGCTGACCCCACCCGTCGGGCGTTCCGGACGGGCAATCGGCGGCGGCGCCGGCTATTCGATCGCCGGCGTCAACGAGTTCGACGAACTGATCGACGACATCTACCATTTCTCCGAAAGCCAGGGCCTGGAGATCGACACGCTGATCCACGAGGAAGGCGCCGGCCAGCTCGAGATCAATCTGCGTCACGGCGATCCGGTCGAGCTCGCCGACCAGGTGTTCATGTTCAAACGCACCATCCGCGAGGCAGCGCTGAAGCATGAGATCTATGCCACCTTCATGGCCAAGCCGATCCAGGGCCAGCCAGGTTCTGCCATGCACATCCACCAGTCGATCATCGACAAGAAGACCGGGCTGAATATCTTTTCGGCGAAGGACGGCTCGGAAACCGACCACTTCTTCCATTTCATCGGCGGCATGCAGAAGCATGTGCCGAACGCGCTGGTGATGTTTGCCCCTTACGTCAATTCCTACCGCCGGCTGACGCAGTCGGCCTCGGCGCCGGTCAACAACAAATGGGGCTATGACAACCGCACCACGGCGTTCCGCGTGCCGCGCTCGGATCCGGCGGCGCGGCGTGTCGAAAACCGCATCCCGTCTTCCGACGCCAACCCCTATCTGGCGCTGGCGGCCTCACTTGCCTGCGGGCTGATCGGCATCACCAACAAGATCAAGGCCGAGCCTCCGGTGCTGACCACCGCAAACGCCGACGAGATCGACCTGCCACGAGGCCTGCTCGAAGCCGTCGATCTTTTCGAAGGCGACGAGGAACTATGCGCTCTTCTGGGCAAGTCCTTCGCCGCAACCTATGCAGCGATCAAGCGGGCGGAGTTCGAGACCTTCATGGAAGTGATCAGCCCGTGGGAGCGGGAGTATCTGTTGCTCAACGTGTGAGCGGCGACTTCGTCGTGTGAATGGTGAATAGTGAATGGTGAGTAGTTTCATATTGGATGGATGAGCGCAGACGTCGTGCGTCTCGCAGCCATTCACCATTCACCATTGGCTGGTGTCCCCATGCCTTACCAATCACCTATCTCCCCCGGTCGCTCCTGGTACGAAGACACAGCCGGACCACGCCCTGAGTACCCTGCCCTGGACGGCGACCGCAGCTGCGACGTCGTCGTCGTCGGCGGTGGCTTCACCGGGCTGTCGGCGGCCGCTCATTTGGCGAAGGCGGGAGCCCACGTCGTTCTGATCGAGGCGCATCGCTTCGGCGACGGCGCTTCAGGGCGCAATGGCGGCCAGCTCGGCACGGGCCAGCGCGCCTGGGCCGAAGAGATGGAGGCCGAATACGGCTTCTCCCGCGCCAAGGCGCTGTTCGACCTTGCCGAGGAGGCGAAAGCGCACCTGCTCGAATTCGCCGCCGTCAACCAGATCGACATCGACTATATGCCCGGCCAGTTGTCCGTGGCGCACAAGCCGCGTTATCTCGACGACTACAAGGCGCATGCCGAGATCATGGCGGGCCGCTTCAATTATCCGCACATCGCCTTCATGGATGCCAGGGAAACGGCCGAACGGCTGGGCTCCACACGCTACTTCGGCGGCACCCGCGACACCGGCACCGGACACATCCACCCGATGAAGCTGGTGATCGGCACGGCAAAGGTCGCGGCAGCGGCCGGCGCGCACCTGTTCGAGCAGACACTATCGACCGGTGTTACCTCCAGCGGCGGCAAGGTCAGGGTGACGACTTCGAGAGGAACCATCACCGCCCAGAAATGCCTGATCGGTGTAAATGCCTATGGCGGCACGCTCGAGCCGGTGAGTGCCGCGCACATCATGCCCATCGGTTCCTTCATCGGCGCGACGGTGCCGCTGGGCGTCGATTCGAAAGTGCTGCCGGGCGGCGAGGCGGTCGACGATTCGCGTTTCGTCGTGCGTTATTTCCGCAAATCCAGCGATGGAAGGCTGCTGTTCGGCGGGCGCGAGGTCTATGGCGTCAACGATCCGAAGGACATCCATGTCCATATCCGCCGGCAGATAGCCGAGCTTTATCCGGAACTGAGCGATGTCGAGATCACCCATGGCTGGGGCGGCTATGTCGGCATCACCATGCCCAGGAAACCGTTCGTGCGCGAGGTGATGCCCAATGTGATCTCGGCCGGAGGCTATTCCGGCCACGGCGTGATGCTGTCGAACTTCTTCGGCAAGCTCTATGCCCAGACCGTCGCCGGCAACCGCGACAGACTGAAGCTGATCGAGGACCTGAACATCCCGGCTTTTCCCGGCGGCCGGCGATTTAGAACGCCATTATTGTTCTTGGCACTGAACTGGTTTGCCCTGAGGGACCGAATATAGGGAAAGTATCTCATATCAGCCGTGGCTGGTACTGAGCTGATTCTATTGAGCTGTTGGTTGCCGCAGCGAGACGTTGCAGAATCCTTAACAAGAGCGCACAATTCCCCTGAGGGCGCACTGATGCCACAATCAAGGGCAAAGGATGCCGGTTCTGGGCGATTGAACGGGGATTTCTGCGGGCCTGCCCGCTTTGTTGTTGGGACCGATGCCGATCGAATGCCGGGCTGCCGGCGCCGATCGAAAGAACACCGGCTCATCTTTTGGAGGTGGCAAGAGTGAACGAGCCCTTCAGTTTCGGCGCGCCGGAACGTCGGCGCTTCGCCATGCAATTCGGCTATGACATGCGGCCCTCCTTCTGGCAGGGGGTGCGCACGAATTCGCATCTGGTGATCGCCGCGGTCGGCACCGCAGCGCTGCTTGGCGTGGCGGGCATAGCGCTTTGGCTGGCGTTGCCGGCCAGCGACCGGCAAGCGATCGCCAGCACACAGCAGAACGTTCCGACTTTTCCGGTCAAGACGACCAAGATTGCCCCGGTCGCGGCCACGGCTGCCGCGGTAGCGGCGCCACAAGCCGCGCGCAAGGGCGATGCGGTTTCATCGACGGTCGCTGCCGGTGGGGCTGCCATGCCGCCGCTGTCGGCCAACGATCCGCGCTGGACTGCGGCGCAATCCAACAGCGACCCTGCCGCGACGCCATCCGATCAGGCGCCTGCCGAGCAGGCTGCCGCCAAACCGTCTGATGCCGCGGCATTCGAAGAACCGGCGGCGCAGAGCGACGCCACGACGCAGCTGTCAAAGGTCGCTGCTCCCGCCAATGACGACGACGCCGAGACCGCCGCCATACCGACGCCAAAACCGCAACTTCCAAACGAGCAATCTTCCGCCGCAACGGACGATACCCAGGCCAAGGCCAAGCCACAGAAGGTGGCTGCTGCCGCCGGCACCGGACGCATCCTCAGGGCGGTGACAATGCGCAGCGGTCCGCAGAAAAACGCCGCCGCCATGGGGACCGTGCCCGCCAAGTCGTCGGTGCAGGTGATGAGTTGCAAGAAATGGTGCCAGATCGTCTACAACGGCAAGCGCGGCTGGATCTACAAGAGCTACATCAAGACCGGGGATTGAGACGCAAGCCGCCAGATCTGGTCAGCCGCCGAGCAACCACCTGAAACGGTGTCTCCTGCGAGCAAGTTTGCGCTTCGCCAGGAAATCCCGCTGTTCCTCGAACGGCACCTCGTAGAGGCCGCACATTTGGCAGCTTTCCGACTTGCGGCATATCGGGACCCAGCATTTGACGTCGTGTGTCCAGGCGAGCGCGATCCTTTCCAGATGAAGGTTGGACGAACTTTTCAGCAGAATCAGTTCTCCTGGGACTGCCGTCCGTTTGATATGATCCGAAACTTCCTTGGCAGTGCGAAGCTCAATGAAACGGCCGCTGTCGCGGTCGGCCTGGCTGGCGCGCGAGCGATGCGCATTGTCGCCGGTATAAATGACCTCATCGGCGATTTCGCGCGCGATGTTGTAGGCGGCGCCGTATTTCCTCGACGAGCCGGCGTAGTCGGATATCTGCCCCAGCACAATGCGCTTGCGAGCACCCTTGGCCTTTGCAATCATCTCCAGGGCAATGTTGAGCGAATGCCAGGGCGCTTTGGCCGTATCGACCAGGAATTTCGGACCCGCGGATACCTCTTGCACCGTAGAGCGGTTGGGCAGTGGTGCAAACGATGCCGTTCTCGCTACGACTTGCTCTGGCGGGACGCCAAGTTCCAAGGCGGCGGCAACAGCCGCTGCAGTCGGCAGCCAGAATTGCTCGCCGGGAAAAGGCGCTTGAATATTCAGGCTGCCACCGCGCCAATGAAGGGTGAACCGCAGCAATTCCGGATACGCGGCATGCACGTCACTCACGCGGTAGTCTGCCTCGCCGGACTGGCCGAAGGTCGCAATCCGGCATTTCGCGCCAGACGCCATGCCGATCACCAGTGGGTCATCGCAATTGAGAACCGCAAGTCCATCGGGTTGGAGTGCCCCGACCAGCGCCCGCTTCTCTCCCGCCACAGCTTCCAGAGTCTTGAACTTGCCGAAATGCTCCAGACGGATCATCGTAACCACCGCCACACTCGGCTTCAGCATCTGCGCCATGGCGCTGATCGTGCCGAAGTCGGAAGCGCCGGCTTCGAAAACGACGTAATCGACTTTGCCGGCCTTCCTCAGGCGCTTGTAAAGCGTTCGGATGAGCGCAGGCATTGTATTGGCCTGGGCCTGTAGATGCACCTTGCCTTGGGCGGCCAGTATGTGTGCAAGCAGGCTGGTGGATGTGGATTTGCCGGAGCTGCCGGTAATGCCGATGAACGTCGCCTTGTTACGCGCCCGCACCCAGCGCGCCTGCAGCCGTCGCAGCGCCCAGCCCAAGTCCTTGCGAATTTTCAGCAATTCCAGTTTCACACCCCGCCAGCTTTTAGCCCAGCCTAACATGCGTCGTGCCAAGTTCCAGAGTCAAACGGGCGCTGGCGTGCTTCAGCCAAAGATTCTAGCGGCCGAGGAGCCGCAGCAGTCTGTGCTTGCGACGCTTCGATTTTCTCTGCGCCACAAACTCACGGTGCTGCTCAAACGGCACTTCATAGAGGCCGCATTGCTCGCATCCCTCGGTCTTGCCGCATACCGAAACCCAGCACTGGACGTCGTGGGTCCAGGCAAGAGCGACACGCTCGAGGTGCAGATTGGACGAGCTCTTGAGCAGGATCAACTCGTCAGGCTGCGCGGTTTGGGCGATGTAGTCCGACACTTCCCTGGCCGTGCGCAATTCGATGAAGCGGCCGCTGTCGCGATCTGCCTGGTTCGCCTTGGAGCGATGGGCATGATCGCCGGCATAAATCACCTGGTCTGCAATCTCGCGCGCGCTGCTGTAGGCTTGGGCATATCTGTTATTCGAGCCGGAAAAATCCGATAGCTGGCCAAGAACGATACGTTTTCGCCCGAATGTCGATCCGGCTACCATGTCGAAGGCAAGGCTCAGCGAATGCCAGGGCGCCTTTGCGGCATCCACGATGAAGTGGGGGCCGCCCGCGGGGACGAGCACCTGGCCGCGATTTTCCAGAGGCTGGAACGTCGCGGTTCTGTCCTTGACCATCTGCGCAGGCACGCCCAGCTCAAGAGCGGTTGCAACCGCCGCTGACGTCGGCAGCCAGAAATGCTGGCCGGGGAACGACGTCTCGATATCGAGCACACCGCCGCGCCAGTGGAGCGAGAACCGCAACGGCTTGGGACAGGCTGCCTCGATATCGCTGACGCGATAATCCGCCTGCTCCGATGTGCCGAATGTGACGGAACGGCAATAGCTCGCCGAGGCCATGCCCATCACAAAAGGGTCATCGGCATTGAGCATCGCGAAGCCGCCCGGCTCCAGCGCCGCGACCAGGGCGCTCTTTTCTCGAGCGACGTTTTCCACAGTCTTGAAACTGGCCCGATGCTCCAGCCGGACCATTGTGACAACAGCCACGTCGGGGCGAAGCAACTCGGCCATGGGCTTCATTGTATCCGGGCCGAATGCAGCAGCCTCGAAGACGACGTAGTCGGTTTTGCCACCCTTTCCCATTCGCCTGGATAGCGTCGAGACCAACAGTTTCATCGTGTTGGCCAGAACCTGTGTATGGACCGAACCATGACCGGCCAGGATGTGTCCAAGCAGGCTTCCCGCCGTGGTCTTGCCGGAGCTTCCGGTAATGCCGATGAAAATTGCCTTGCTTCGCGCCCGCGCACGGGTGGCCAGGTAAAGCCGCAGCCGCCATCCAAGATCGTAGCGACTTTTCTGCTGCCTGATCTTCATCACCCGCCAACACTATCCAGGATCCCGTTATGCCTTTCGGGGGATCGAGAAGTCAAACTGGGGTCCGGCGTGACGACGTCAACTGTTCGTTCCTCGGCCGGCCGGCGCACCGATGCGAACTCTTGCCGACATTGCTCTGTCTGCCATGCATTGCGAACAGCGAGGTACTTCCCGAATTGCTCAAATGCAGCGGCCGCCGTCGACCTCCAGCGCCACACCGGTGATGAAGGCGGCTTCGTCCGACGCAAGCCAAAGCGCAGCGTTGGCGATATCGAGCGGCGTCGACAGACGGCCGAGCGGTATCGAGGCACGGAATTTCTCGCGGATCTCGGGCGTGTCAGTGCCCATGAATTTCTCCAGCATGCCGGTCTCGCCGGCGACCGGGCAAAGGCAGTTAACGCGAATGTTCTTGGGCGCGAGTTCGACCGCCATCGACTTGGTCGCGGTGATCGCCCAGCCCTTCGAGGCATTGTACCAGGTGAGCCCCGGCCGCGGCCGCAGACCGGCGGTCGAAGCCGTGGTCAGGATGACGCCGCCGCCCTGCCGCTCCATGATCGGCACCACGGCAAGTGCGGCGTGATAGATCGCCTTCATGTTGACTGAAGTGATCAGGTCGAAGGTCGCCTCGTCGACGTCGAGCATGTCGCCATTGCGATGGGTGTAGCCGGCATTGTTGACCATGATATCGATGCGGCCGAAGGCGCTTTTTGCGGCATAGACCATCTCGTCGAATTCGGAACGCTGCGAAACGTCGGTCTGGGTCCAGATCGCGGCCTGGCCGATCTCTGCTGCAACGCGCTCCGCGCCCTTGGCGTTGAGGTCGGCGACGACGACCTTGGCGCCCTCTTCGGCAAAGCGCCTGGCCATGCCTTCGCCGAAACCTGACGCAGCACCCGTGATGACGGCAACCTTGTTTTCCAGACGCATGCTTTTTCCGCTCATTGAAGACCCACCTCGCAAGCGCATTTTCCTTTTTGTTTGATGCGTGTCTGTCTCCCAGAACCGCTTCGCACTTCTGGGCGACACGCATTAGCTTTCGTCACATTCCCGCTTTATGTTGCAGGCGCGAAAGCCCCGGGACCATCGCTTGACGAAAAGCCTCCGGGTGGCAGCCAGTGTCAAGGCACATTTGGAGCGAATCAATATGCAGTGATTTGGCCTCGATGTGACACCATGGCACTGGATAGTTTAAATCGATTAGATTATATCCTGCCGCGTCACAGCGAGCGGCGTCAAAGCGGACAGACCATGACCAGCCAGATCATTCCCGTCGAGCCTTTCGACTTCATCATTTTCGGTGGCACCGGCGACCTGTCGGAACGCAAGCTGCTGCCCTCGCTCTACCACCGCCAGCGCGACCACCAGTTTTCCGAGCCGACCCGCATCATCGGCACCTCGCGCTCCAAGATGAGCGACGAGGAATTCCAGGCTTTCGCCAAGCAGGCGATTTCCCAGCATGTGAAGCCGGCCGACATCGACGCCGAGGAACTCAAGACATTTCTTGCCCGGCTGTCCTACGTATCGGCCGACGCGACGACGGGTGCCGGCTTCGACAAGCTGAAAAAGGCGATCGGCGAAAGCGACCGCATTCGCGCTTTCTATCTGGCGGTTGCGCCGGCGCTGTTCGGCGACATCTCGCACCAGCTGAAAGCCCACAATCTCATCACGCCGAATTCACGCATCGTGCTGGAGAAGCCGATCGGCCGCGACCTCGATTCGGCGCGCAAGCTCAACGACGTGGTTGGAGACGACTTCCACGAAAGCCAGATCTTCCGCATCGACCACTATCTCGGAAAGGAGACGGTGCAGAACCTGATGGCGCTGCGCTTTGCCAACGCGCTCTATGAGCCGCTTTGGAATTCTGCCCATATCGACCATGTGCAGATCACGGTGGCCGAGACCGTCGGTCTTGAAGACCGCGTCACCTACTACGACAAGGCCGGCGCGCTGCGCGACATGGTGCAGAACCACATGCTGCAGCTGCTCTGCCTGGTTGCCATGGAGGCGCCATCGTCGATGGATGCCGATGCCGTGCGCGACGAGAAGCTGAAGGTGCTGCGGGCGCTGAAGCGCATCAACGGCAATGAGGCACCCAAGCACACCGTGCGCGGGCAGTACCGCGCCGGCGCCTCTGCAGGCGGCGCGGTGAAAGGCTATGTCGAGGAACTCGGCAAAGACAGCTCCACCGAGACCTTCGTCGCCATCAAGGCCGAGATCGGCAATTGGCGCTGGGCCGGCGTGCCGTTCTATCTCCGGACCGGCAAAAGGCTGGCGACCCGCGTTTCGGAAATCGTCATCGAGTTCAAGCCGATCCCGCATTCGATCTTCGGCGACAGCGCCGGGCCGATCTCAGCCAACCAACTGGTGATCCGGCTGCAGCCCGACGAAGGCGTCAAGCAGTTCATCATGATCAAGGATCCAGGCCCGGGCGGCATGCGGCTGCGCCAGATCCCGCTCGACATGAGCTTTGCAACATCTTTCGACGGTCGCGCGCCGGACGCCTATGAACGGCTGATCATGGATGTTATCCGCGGCAACCAGACGCTGTTCATGCGCCGCGACGAAGTCGAGGCGGCATGGAAGTGGATCGACCCGATCCAGAACGCCTGGGAAAGCGCCAGGCAGGAGGCGCAAGGCTATACGGCCGGCACATGGGGTCCCTCGGCCTCGATTGCGCTGATCGAACGCGACGGGCGGACATGGCACGAAAGCAATTGAGCGAGCCCGTCTATAACTGGAACGGCTTTGCCGGGCGCCAGGATCTGGCGGCAGCCCTTGCCGGCAATGTCGCGGCGCGCCTGACCAAGGCCATCGACGAGCGCGGCACGGCCCTGCTTGCCGTTTCCGGCGGCACCACGCCGGCAAAGTTCTTTGCAGCACTTTCGGCCATTCCGATCGCTTGGAACAAGGTGACGGTGACGCTGGTCGACGAACGGTTCGTGCCGGCCTCCTCGCCGCGCTCGAATGCGGGGCTGGTGGCGGCCAACCTGCTGCAGAACAAGGCGGCTGCCGCGCACTTCGTGCCGCTCTACCATGAGGCGGCAAGCATCGAGACCGCCGCGGCGGCCGACGATGCGGCGCTGAAGGCTCTGCCCTGGCCCCTCGATGTCGTCGTGCTCGGCATGGGCGGCGACGGCCACACCGCCTCGTTCTTTCCCGACGCCGAGAATCTCGGCGATTTGCTCGACCCAGCCTCATCAAGGATCGTGCTGCCGGTTCACGCGGCAAGCGCCGGCGAACCCCGGTTGACGCTGCCGCTGGCGCGGATCGTCGACGCCGGCTTCATCGCGCTGCATATAGAAGGCGAGGACAAGCGCACCGCCTTCGACGATGCGATGGGACCGGGCGCGAAAAAGCCCATCCGCAAAGTGCTCGAAGCGGCACCCACCCCGGTAGAGGTGTTCTGGGCACCCTGATTTCACGCAAAGTAGTCCCGGCAGACGGTGGAGGACGTTCTTCCGGGGCTCGAAAGGACCGACCATGACAGCCAGACGCGACATCGAAGCCATCACGGAACGCATCCGCCAACGCTCGAAAGCCGGCCGCGAGCGCTATCTCGGCCGCATCGCCGAGGCCTCCAGCCGCACCGCCAACCGCGGCGTCCTGTCTTGCGGCAACCTCGCGCATGGCTTTGCCGTCTGCAGCCCGTCTGAAAAGCTGGCGCTCGGCGCCGACAAGGTGCCGAACCTCGGCGTCATCACCTCCTACAATGACATGCTGTCGGCGCATCAGCCCTTCGAAACCTTCCCGGCGCTGATCAAGGAAGCCGCGAAGGAAGTTGGCGGCATCGCGCAAGTGGCCGGCGGCGTGCCCGCCATGTGCGACGGCGTGACCCAGGGACAGCCCGGCATGGAGCTGTCGCTGTTTTCGCGCGACGTCATCGCCATGTCGGCGGCGATCGGCCTGTCGCACAACATGTTCGACGCCGCCGTCTATCTCGGCGTCTGCGACAAGATCGTGCCGGGGCTGGTGATCGCGGCTCTCACCTTCGGCCATCTGCCGGCGGTGTTCGTGCCGGCCGGGCCGATGACGACGGGCCTGCCCAACGACGAGAAGGCCAAGGTTCGCCAGCTCTATGCCGAGGGCAAGGCCGGACGCGCAGAACTGCTCGAAGCGGAGTCCAAATCCTATCACGGGCCGGGCACCTGCACGTTCTATGGCACCGCCAATTCCAACCAGATGCTGATGGAGATCATGGGCCTGCATACGCCCGGCGCGTCCTTCGTCAATCCAGGCACGCCGCTGCGCGACGCGCTGACGCGCGAGGCGACCAGGCGAGCCCTGGCGATCACCGCGCTCGGCAACGCCTACACGCCGGTCGGCCGCATGATCGACGAGCGCTCTTTCGTCAATGGCGTCGTCGGCCTGCACGCCACCGGCGGCTCTACCAACCACACCATCCATCTCATCGCCATGGCCGCGGCGGCCGGCATCACGCTTACCTGGCAGGACATTTCCGACCTGTCGGAAGCGGTGCCGCTTCTCGCGCGCGTCTATCCGAACGGGCTTGCCGACGTGAACCATTTCCATGCCGCCGGCGGGCTCGGCTTCCTGATCCGCGAATTGCTCGACGAAGGCATCCTGCATGAGGATGTGCAGACGGTATGGGGCGAAGGCCTGAGGCCCTATGCGGTCGAGGCCCGGCTCGGCGAAGATGGCGGCGTCGTGCGTGAAGCCTCGCCGCTGCAGAGCGGTGACGAGAAGGTGCTGGCGCCGTTCAAGAAGGCCTTCCAGCCGACCGGCGGCCTGAAAGTGCTCGCCGGCAATCTCGGCCACGCCGTCATCAAGACGTCCGCCGTGAAGCCGGAACGCCGCGTCATCGAGGCGCCGGCCAAGGTGTTCGACAGCCAGCAGGGACTGAACGAAGCCTTCAAGGCCGGCACGCTGACCGGCGACTTCATCGCCGTCATCCGCTTCCAGGGCCCAAAGGCAAACGGCATGCCGGAACTGCACAAGCTGACCACCGTGCTCGGCATCCTGCAGGATCGTGGCCAGCGCGTCGCGCTGGTCACGGACGGGCGCATGTCTGGCGCTTCCGGCAAGGTGCCGGCGGCGATCCATGTAACGCCGGAAGCGGTCGAGGAAGGGCCGATCGCCAGGATCCATGACGGCGACATCATCCGGCTCGACGCCGATGCCGGCACGCTGGAAGTGCTGGTGCCGGGGCCCGAGCTCGCGCTGCGCCGCACGGCCGACATTGATCTCATCGGCAACGAGTTCGGTTTCGGCCGCGAGCTGTTCGCCGGTTTCCGCCAGCTGGTCGGCCGCGCCGACCACGGCGCCAGTGCTTTCGGCACGGCTTGAGGCATCATTGCCTATTTTGTAAAAAGGGCGGCTCGAGCTCGGTTTGAGGCCGCCCTTTGGTGAGGGATGGATGGCGATTACGGCTGAACCGTAATCTCGCTCCGTTCGCCGGCCTTGACCGTCACCGGCATTTCCTTGTCATGGCCTTGATCGGACATGTGGCGGAGGACGACATAGTCGCCGGCTGGGATAGTCTGCTGCCAGGTGTCGCCATAGTTCAGGCCGAGCGCTTTGCGGTTGCCCTGGATATCCTTCTTCGACGACAGCACCTCGATCGAATAGGCGCCCGGCGCCGACATCACCAGCACGCCGGCATCGAGCGTCACCTTGACGTCCTTGACGTCGCCAACCTTGACGCTGAAAGGCTGCTCGACGGTTGCGAGCTCAAGCGAGGTGACCGCGACATAGTCGTCCGGCGGCAGCCAGAACTTGCTGTCGGGCCCATAGGAGTGAGCGACATCGTCACGCGAGCCGTCGATCTTTTTCTTGGCCTTGACGATCTGGACGCTGATGCCCGAGGAGTCAGCCTTGTCGCCGCCTGCGGTGTAGTAGGCGTTGACGGCGGCATGGCCGACGCCGACGACTATGTCCTTTTCCACAGTCTGCCCGGCGGCGAGCTGGATGGTCTCGGTCACCGAGCCGCTGCCGATCGCAACCGTCACCTTCTGCTCACCAGCCGGCACGATGATCCTGGTGTCGCCATAGTGGGTGGTGCTGCCGCCCGGGAAGGCGAAATCGACATGGGCTTCGTCACTGATCTCGGCGCCCTGGCTTGGCTTCGGATGGATGAGCATGGTGCCGGCGTTCAAGGTGAAGAGCGGCTTGTAGACCTGGCCCGCCTCGATCTTGACCTTCTGTTCCGCCCGAGCTTCGTCGGCGCGCGCGACGACGACATAGTCGCCCGGCTCGAGATTGGCCTCGTAGTTGTTGTACTGGGTGGTGACGGCCTCGCCGTGCGTGCCATCGGCCTTGGCCTTGTAGACCTCCCAGGCATTGCCGTCGGTGATCGGATCGCCGCCTTCGGCCATGACCACGCTCGGGATGAAATTGAATTCGGGCTTTGCCGGTTCAGGGGCTGGAGCTGGCGCTGGCGCCGGTGCGGGTTCAGGTGCCGGCGCGGCGACGGTTTCGATCAGTGCTTGCTGCAGCGCCTTCTCGTCCGAGGCCTGGATATATTTGCCGCCGGTGTTGTCGGCAAGGCAGGCGATCTGCTTGCCCTCGTCAGCGGTCAGGCCGAAGCCGACGACGTCGACGGTGAAATCGACGCCTGAGGCCTCCAGTTCCCCGCCCAGCGCGCACGGGTCACCTTCGCAGGTTTCAAGCCCATCGGTGATGAGAACCACGGTCGCCTTGTCCTCGGTGTATTTCAGAGCTTCGGCCGCCTGCTTGACGGCTGCGGTCAGCGGCGTCTTGCCGAGGAATTTCAGGCTGTCGGCAGCGGCCGAAATGGCGCTAGCCGAGCCGGCTTGCGGCGGCACGATCAGCTCGATGTCGTCGCAGCTGCCCTTTTCGCGGTGGCCATAGGCCATGAAGCCGATCTCGTCGTCGCCCGGGACCGACTGCAGTACGGTCCTCAGCGATTCGCGCGCGATCTCGAGCTTCGGCTTGCCGTCGATCTGGGCCCACATCGAGCCTGAAGCGTCAAGAATGATGATAACCTTGTTGGCGGCAAAGCCGAGCGAAGTCATCGACAAAAGGAGCAGCGCCGCAGCGACGCTCCGCAAAAGTCCCGCCATGGAAATCTCCTTGAGGCCGCCCTCTTATATGCGGCGGCAAGCTATTTGACGCCGCGTCCGGGCACAAGCCCCGGAGCGGGTCACGAACGGTTGCCGTGTAACAGGATCGGCGCCGGCCGAGGCCTGTTCCGAGGCCGGCTAAGCACCGCGTCAGTACGTGGTGCGCCGCTCTTCGGAAGGCGGACGGCCGAACTGCAGCCGGTAGCTCTGGGCAAAATAGGAGTGCGAGGTAAAGCCGGTGGCAATGGCCACGTCGAGGATCGGCATGTTGGTCTGGCGCAGCAGTTCGCGCGCCCGCTCAAGCCTGAGCCGCATGTAGTAACGACCGGGCGTGACGCTCAAATGGCGCAGGAACAAGCGCTCGACCTGGCGCACCGACAGGCCCGCCGATTTGGCAAGCTGCACGGCTGATAGCGGCTCGTCGAGATGGTCGGCCATCAGTTCGACGATGCGCCTTAGCTTCTCCGACTTGCCGGTCAGGTCGCGCTCCGGCCCGACGCGCTGGCGGTCGCCGGCGGAGCGGATGCGCTCATGCTGGAACTGGTTGGCAACGCCGTTGGCGAGGTTCGAGCCGAAGTCGCCACGCACGATCTCCAGCATCAGGTCGATCGAGGTCGTGCCACCGGCGCAGGTGTAGCGCTTGCGGTCGATCTCGAAGACGTTGCCGGTGCAGTTGATGTCGGGAAAGCGCTCGACGAAGCCGGCGCGGTTTTCCCAATGAATGGTGCAGCGATAACCTTCGAGCTGACCGGCTTCGGCCAGGAGGTAAGAGCCCACCGACAGCGCGCCGAGCGCATTGCCGCGCCGGCCCCAGCTGCGCAGCGCCGCCAGCACCTTGCTCTTGCCGGGGAACTCGACCGACAGGCCCACCGACACGAACAGGATATCGACGGGCGGCAAATCGGCGACGGCATAGTCGATCTTGAGCGGCAGGCCGTTGGAGGCCATGACGGGATCGCCGTCGGCCGAGACCGTCGTCCAGCCATAGAAATCGCGGCCGAGCAGGCGGTTGGCCGAGCGGAAGGTATCGATCGCCGCTGCCAGCGAAAACATCGAAAACTTGTCGACCAGCAGGAACGCGAATTGCCGGCCCCCTTGAACGGGATCATCCACGACCGGCCGTTCAGAGGGTACAGTAAGGTTCGGCAAAGAAGCTGCTTTCTGGGTCAGAAGGAAGGCCGCTTCAAGCCGGCCGCAAGGTAGGCTGAGGCTAACGTATTGGCCATCAGCATGGCAATGGTCATCGGTCCGACACCGCCGGGCACGGGGGTGATGGCGCCGGCGGCCTTGGCCGCTTCGGCATAGGCTACATCGCCCACGAGGCGGGTTTTGCCTTCGCCCTTCTCGGGTGCGGCAATGCGGTTGATCCCGACATCGATCACGGTGGCGCCGGGCTTGACCCAGTCGCCCTTGATCATTTCGGGCCGGCCGACGGCGGCAACCAGAATGTCGGCTGTGCGGGCCAGCGCCGGCAGATCCTTGGTGCGGCTGTGGGCGATGGTGACGGTGCAGTTGGCGGCAAGCAACAGATTTGCCATCGGCTTGCCGACGATGTTGGAGCGGCCGACGACGACCGCGTTGAGGCCGGAAAGATCCTTGCCGCGCACGCGTTCGATCAAAAGCATGGAGCCGGCCGGCGTGCAGGGCACGAAGGCTGTTTCGAGTTCGCCGGTGCCGAGCTTGCCGACATTGATGAAATGAAAGCCGTCGACATCCTTTTGCGGTGCGATGGCCTGGATGATCTTGCCGGCATCGATATGGGCGGGAAGCGGCAGCTGCACCAGAATGCCGTTGATGGCCGGATCGGCGTTGAGTTCGCCGATGATCTTCAGCAGTGCCGCTTCGGACGTGTCGGCCGGCAGTGTGTGCTGCAGCGAATGAAAGCCGCATTCCTTGGCGGTGCGCGACTTCGACGCGACATAGACCTGGCTTGCCGGATCCTCGCCGACGATGACCACCGCTAAGCCGGGCTGGGCCTTTCCCTTGGCGACCAGGTCCTCGGTCAAGGCCTTGACCTTCTGAACCACGTCTGCGGCGACGATCTTTCCGTCAATCACTTCGGCCATGAACCATCCTCGACATCATTCCAGCCAAGGCGCGGCGCGCGCCTTGAACGTTGCTTCGTGCATGTCGTTGTTCCAAACGTTCCGCCCATTCGGGTAAAGCCCGACGGCAGCGCTTTTTGGGCGCCATGCTGCGCGGCATTGTCACGAAATTTGGCCTAAGCAATCCCGTCAAAGCGCCGTCACATGCCGTAAACTCGAAACCGGCAGCTTTTATTCTGTGCTGACGGGCTCAGAGCGACTCATCCTTTCACGGAAAGGCTGAACCGCTCTATATTCTTGTTTTGACGCAATTCCCAAGGGAAAGCGCGCTACGCGCTTTTCCCGGGAAAACCGTTTCACACTTTTCCTGGAATTGCTCAGAAATAGCGGCGGTGCGAACGGCTTTCGGTGAGTTCGCGCACCGCTTCGCGAAATTCGCGCAGGCTGGCGCGGATATCGTCGATTTGCGCCTGCTGGTCTTCCGGCGCCGCCCCAGCGGGCTGCGGAGAAGACCACGGCCCGGACGCCGCGGGCAGCGGCTGAGCCTGCGAATAGGCATAGTCAGCCGGCTGACGAGGCTGCGCGTAGCCAGGCTGCTGCGCAGGGGAATTGGCGTGCGGAACCTCGTTCCGGAAGTCCGGCTGGCGATAGCCCACAGGCTCCTGCACCGGCCTTGTATATTCGGCGGCTGGTTGGGCGCGGTAGGTCTCGACGGGTTCGCCTGACGTCCCGCTACCCGGCGCGGCTTTGCGCATCGCCGAGAACAGTCCGTCGAACAGACCTGGGCTCCGGGCGGGAGCGGCCGCGGTCGGCAACACCGGAGGTGCTGCCGGTGGCGGCGCCACAGGCAGCGGCGCGCGATAGACCTTGTCCTCGACCGGAGGGCGGCGCTCGTCCATTCTGCCGCGCGAACGCGAATTGGCAGCGCCGCGCAGGCTGGCAAAGGCGCCGCGCATGGCGCCGACACCGATGCCCGAAGCAAGCCCGAGCAGCAGGCCGGCCATCGCTATTACAGCCCGCGACGGTCCGTTGGGTTCGAGCGGCGGTTGCGCGGGGGTCATCAGATTGATGTTGGTGGTGTTGATGTTTTGCTGTTCGCCGGTCTCCTTGGCGCGCAGAAGGTACTGTTCGTAGACGGAGCGTTTGGCCGTGGCATCACGCTCCAGTTCGCGCAGGCTGACCAGATCGCTGTTGACGTCGCCGCTCTGGACCTTTGCCTGAGCCAGGCGGGAAGCGAGATCCTGCTCAAGCTGGACCGAGCGCTTCAAGTCGACCTGCAGCGACGAGGCGATGCGGCGCAGTTCGCCTGCGATGCGCTCGCGCGAGCCGTCGAGCTGGGCACTGAGCGCCTGGTATTCGGGATGACGCGGTCCCAGACGCACGGCGGCGCGGTCGGCCTCCTGCTTCAAAACTGCATATTGCGCGCGCAGTTCGCTCATCGTGTTGGAATTGATTTCTTCCGGCAAGGTGCCGTTGATGACCGAATTGACGTCCAGCGAACGCGCCGACGCGGCCCGGGCATTGAGTTCCAGCGTACGGGCCCGGGTGACTGAGAGCTGCTCGTTGAGCTTCAGCATCTGGTCGTCGCTGATCAGATGGCCCTGCGCGTCGACGAGATCATGCGTGGCCCTGAAATCCTCGACCTTGCGCTCCGCTGTCTCGACATTCTTGCGCAGGTCATCGAGCTTGGCCGTCAGCTGGTCCGTCGCGCGCCCGGCCATCCCGAACTGGTATTGGGCCGCCTCCTGCTGGAAAACGTCCCTGGTCGTATTGGCTATCTTCGCCGATTTGTCGGCGCTTTGAGTGGTGGCGCTGATGGAAACGACAAAGCTCTTGCCGCTGCGCTCAACCGACAGGCTCTTGGCCAGATTGCCGACCGCCAGCGCCTGGCGGCGCACTTCACCGCCGCCGCCAGGGCCATCCTGGCGCGACAGTATCGAGCGAATGAGCGACAGGACGCCAAGGCCGCCAGAGCCCTGTCCGTTGAATTCCGGATCGTCGACGAGATTGAGATCGGCCACGACCTTGTCGAGGACCTTGCCGGATGTCACCATCTTGATGCGGGTTTCGACAACAGCCAGCGCCGCATCGGGCTGCCCGACCGGTTGGGTGAGATCGTTGTCGGAAAGCTTCAGGTCGCCTGGCTCGATGACCATCTGTGTGGTGGCTTCGTATTTCTTCGGTGTCGAAACGGCGACGGCGACGCCGAGCACCATGCCCAATATCGTAGTCGAGACGATCAGCAACTTGGAACGACTAATGCCGCGGACGACCTGGAGCGGATCGATCAGCGGCTTCCATTCCTGCCCGTCATCGTCGTCGCGGTCCGGTCGCTGCTCGTGGAAAGAGCGGAGCTCATAGGCGGCGTGCTGCTGACGCCGGCCGGAAACAGGCTCCTCACGCGCGCTGGCGGCCGAAACGGGTTCGCCGTCGGCCTGGAACTGCGGCGGCTCGGGCGGTGACGTTGGCGCCGGATTCGACCGCGCCTCGCGTTGCGAGCGGGCTATGCGGTGACGCGTGGCGGCGTCCTCGCGCCATGACGGATCCACCCGGTCACCGATCGAGACCGCCGACGCATCCGCCGCCTCATCGCCGCGCACGGCTTTGCCGAGCGCCAGGAGGGAGCGCTCGCGCCTCCAGTCTTCACGGTTTTCCCTGTCGACCATTGTCTCGAAACTTTACCTTCGACGGCGCAGGAGCGGCGGTCGGCCAATCGTTAAGTCACGCTAAACAGGCATGGGAAACAAAAGGTTAATTTCCGAAGTCTGCAAGTGAAAGTTTCTCGCTTCGCCACGCATTGCCGGGATCTGTAAAATGGCGTCAGAACCGCACGTTAAGCTTTGCGGCTTACGGCTTTCCTCGATATGACGCAGGCCAGCGACATACCGCAAAGGCGGACACTCGCCCGCATCGGCACCTTCCTCGCCGAAAGACGGGGGCTGGTTCGCGACTATCTTTCAGCCATCAGCGGCGCCGGCGGGCGGCTGGTGTTCTCGCTTGCCTATTTCATCGCACTTGCCAACACGCTGTCGATTGCCGAGTTCGGCATGTTCGCCACCGCCTCGGCGGCCGGCGTCATGCTGTCGCGCATCCTCGCTTTCGGCTTCATCTCGGCGCTTTACCGCACAGCCACCATCCGCCCCAATCTGATCGGCACCTTCACCGCCGGCTTCCTTTTGCTTGGCGCCGTGTCCTTACCACTGCTGGCGGCGGCCTCCTGGGGCGTCTACCTGATCTTCTTCGCCAGCACCGTTCCGCTGGCCGTCTTTGCCGCAATCGTCTTTGCAGAGGCGCTTTTGTGGCGGCCGGTCGAGGTGGTGCTGATCGTCAACAACGGGCTCGGCAAATTCGGCCGCGCCGCCGTGCTGTCGATCGTGGCCACGGCGTTCCGCGCGCTGGGCGCCGTGCTGTTCATGCTATCGGGCCAGCACAGCGTCTGGATCTGGTCGTTGTTCTACATCGGCGCCAACGCCGCCTCGCTGCTGCTGGCCTTCGGCTTCTATTATCCACGCCAGCGGCTGAGGCTGCGCACCGAGCTCTATCTCAGGCGGCTTGCCGATTCGATCTATGTTGCAGGAGCCGAAGTGCTGTTCTACCTGCAGTCGGAATTCGACAAGCTGCTCGTGCTGGCGATCGGCGGGCCGCATCTGGCCGGCATCTATGCCATCATCATGCGGCTGGTCGACCTGACGGCAATCCCGATCCGCACCTTCTCGATGATGCTGGTGCAGAGGATGATGCGGGCGCCGGAGCTGTTGTCGCGACTGCGGGTCAAGAGCGGTATCGAAGCCGGCGTGTTCCTGGTGTCGACATTGGCACTGGCCGCACTCGGCATCGTGCTGCATTTCTTCCCCAATGCACTTGGCCGGAATGTCGCCGAGGCGGCGCCCTTGGTGGCGTTGGCAATCGGCGTGCCGGGACTGCGCAACCTGGTCGAATACCAGGCCGAGCTGCTGTTCGCGCGCGGCCAGACCGCGCTCAGGGCGCTCAACCTCGGCCTGCTGGCGGGGCTGAAGGCGGTGCTGTTGACCTATGTGCTGACCACGATTGCCGACACGCCCAGGCTTGTCGTATCGCTCAATGTCGTCTTCCTGCTGCTCTATCTCGCCTCGGCGCTGCTAACCTATTCGGCGCTGCGCAAGCCCGCCAAGGCAATCTAAGCCAATCCGATCAGGCGGCGGATGCGGCCGATATCGGTGCCGATGAAGGATTGCATGCCGATCGCCACCTGCCCCGGTGCCATAGCGGCGACGAAGCTGCGGAATTCGTCATCCGACAGCGCCTCCCCGGTCCAGTGCACGCGGCAGAATTCCTCCGAGCCGTGGAAATGGCCGGCGCCCCCCAGCACATCGTCGACATAGCGGCCATAGATCATGCATTCGGAGAACCGGCGCACTGAAGCGATGACCTCGACCCAGCCGCGCGCGTGCACCTTCTCGATCTCGGCGCACATCGCCGTCACGGTCTGACGGCGCCAGGCGATCAGCGTCGAAATATAGTCGTGGTTCGAAACCTCGGATGCATCGATACCAATCGCCGAGGCCGCATTGCGCGACCAGATGCGATGCTCGTCGTGACCGTCGCTCGACAGCACGCCGTCGCGCCGGAACAGCCGCACCTTGCCGTCGCGCCAGAAGGCGCTCAGATCGAATGGCTTGAGGAAGGCGACGTCGGAATCGCAGAAGACCAGCACGTCTTCTCCAGCATGCGCAGCGATGGCGATGCGGCGCAGCTGCTGCACATGCCAGCCGCGCAGCGGCTGGGTCTTGAGACTGAGCCAGATGCGACGGCGAAAGAGGCTCATCGGATCGTCGAACACACGCAGCCAGCGCGGCAGCAGGTCGCGCTCGTCGACAACGCTGCGGCGGTCGTTTTCCAACTGGCGAAACAGCGCCACGTCGCGGTGCTCGACCAGAATGTAATGATGCGCCAAGCCGGAGACATGGCGGTCGAGGGTCTCGCACAACAGGCGGCAGCGTTCGAAATCCGGCGCATAGCTGGCGGTCACCACCGCCGCCGTCGGCGTTTGCGGCAGGGCACCGGTCTCGGCTGCAGGGCTCGGCACGACGCGGCTGTTCACCGCAACTCTCCGGCGGGCTCGGGCCGACGCGAGAATTTCTGCCTGACGACACGCAGCAGGAACACCGGATTGCCGACGACGTAGCGGCGCCACAGCCGGCCGGGCTCGATGCACAGACGGAACAACCATTCGAGCCTCAGCTGGCGCATCCACAGAGGCGCCCGCGGCACCGTGCCGGAGAGAAAATCGAGCAGCGCGCCGACGGCGATCGGCAGCGTGCAGTGGCGGGCATCGATATGACGGGCGATCCACAATTCCTGGCGCGGCACGCCCATGGCCACAAGCAGCACGTCGGGCCGCAATGCCTCGATGCGATCGACGATCGCCTGCTCTTCGGCGGGGGAGAAATAGCCGTCATGGATGACGACGAATTCGTGCTGCACCGCCAGAGCGGCTAGCCTGACCGACGCCGCCTCGGCGTTGGCGCGGGTGGCGCCAAGCAACCCGACGGTCAGCGGCCTCGCCGATGCCTGCAGAAAGGCCGGAATGAGATCAGTGCCGTTGAGATTGTCCGGGAACGGCGCGCCGTAGAGCAGCTTTGCCGCCAGATCGACGCCAACGCCGTCAGGCAGGATGAGGAAATCGTCGAGCGCCTCGGCAAAGACCGGATCGGTAGAGGCGATGTTGGCGTTGTGAGCGTTGAGAAAACTGACCTTGGTGAAGCGCCGCTCGGCAATCAGACGAGCGAGCAGCGCGATCGCGTCATCCCAGCCGATGGCAAGGACCGAAATGCCAAGGATCGTCTTCAGCGTATCGAGCCCGAAGGCGGCGCGGGCGGTGTGCATGTTCATGCAAACACCTCCTCCCCCACCGACCCGAGCTTTTCCAGGCCGAGCCTGATGGCGGCATCCAGTGCCTTGATCTGCCGGCGGTGAAAGGCGCTGCCATCGACATCCTTGACATCGGCCGCCGCTGCCTCCAGCGCGCCGGCGAAGGCGGCCGGATCGTCGGTGACGAAGCAATTTGCCGGGCGATGATCGATGCCGCGCAGCGAACGGCTGGTGGCGACCGACGGCAGGCCGAGCTCGAAGGTTTCGATGGTCTTGAGCTGAACGCCGCTGCCCGCGGTGCTGATCAGTGGAATGACGGCGGCGCCGCGCACGAAATTCTGGGCGTCGGACACGCGGCCGACAAATTCGACACCGGGATGGGCAGAGGTGATATCCGACGGCATGTTGCCGGCGACCCTGATGCGAAAGCTCCGGCGAAGATGCGGCACGACTTTTTCCAGGAACCAGTCGAGGCCGATGCGGTTCGGCTGCCAGGTCCAAGTGCCGATCAGCGCCGCGTCGCAATCGATGCGGCGCGGCTTGACCGGCTTTGGGGCCGTGGCAGTGGTCACCAGCGGCAGCACCGCCGAGCGGTCGTCGCTGGCAACGCCGAGTGCGGCGCGGTCTTCCTCGGCCAGCGTGAAGACGAAGCGAGCCCGGCGGCAGAGCCGCTCCTCCATGGTCTTGAGCAGCCTGGCCTCGCGGGCAAACAGCAGGCGCTGGAAGCGACTGTTTGCTGCTGCCGCATTCTCTTTGGCCGAACCATGTTCGACATTGTGGGCGACGAAAATCGAGGGACGGTCGGCGAACAGTTTTTCAAAGGCGCCGGCGAACTGCACCGAATTCAGGACATAGCCGTCGAAGGGACCGGCGCGCTCGATCGCGGCACGGACTTCGCTGTCGGAAACCGCGCGCAGCTTCACGGAAGCGAAGGTGAGCCCTGACAGCACCGCCTTGCCAAGCCAGGCGAGCTTCTGCCGCGCCGAGGCGCTTTCCGTGCGCACGTCGACGGCGCCGAGCACGATGGTGTTTTCGGGGTCGCTGGGCGCCTTGCCCGGCCAGATGAAGCCGATGACGGTGACGCGCACGCCGGCGCGCCGCAAGGCGGCGATGATCGCAGCGTTGGCGATCTCATAGCCCGAAGCGAGAGCGCCGTCGGGCACGATCGATGTGGCGAACAGCAGATGCATCTCACCTATCCAGGCGTCAGCCACTAGCAAAGCTGGGTGAACCCTTGATTAAATCATGCGACGCAACGGCTGAAAGGCGCGGACCAGCAGGCGCCGCTGCGAAAGGTGATTAACGAAACGTTATCGTCGCGGTGTTATCAAAAAGTCAGATTCAAAACATGCGGCTGGAGCGGATGATCCCTTTGCCATCGGACGGTTCGGTATCGATTGCGGGACGCTCTCCGGGGCTCGCCGCAGAGACGATCGCTGCCGTCGTCACGCTGCCGACCTTCAAGCGGCCGCAACTGCTGCTGGAAACGCTGGCGTCGCTGAAGGCACAGCAAACCAGCCGGCGCTTCGCCGTCATCGTCATCGAAAACGAAGCCAAGGCGCGTGAGGGCGCCAAGGCGGCCGTGCCGCTGTTCGAACGCGACGATATGAAAGGCATGGTCATCATCGCGCATGAGCGGGGCAATTGCAGTGCCTACAATGCCGGCTGGCAGACGGCGATCCTGCATTTTCCGGATTTCCGCCACCTGCTGGTCATCGACGATGACGAGATCGCCGACGCGGACTGGCTGGAGCGCATGTGCAAGACGGCGGAGACGCTTGGCGCCGACATTGTCGGTGGCCCGCAAGTGCCGGTGTTTACCGATCCTGCTCACGCCAAATGGGCCGAGCACCCGGTGTTTGCGCCGCCCTATCGCCAGACCGGGCGCGTGGCCGCACTCTATTCCTCGGGCAACCTTCTGGTCGGACGCAATGTGCTCACCATCATGGGGCCGCCCTTCCTCGACCTGCGGTTCAACTTCATGGGCGGCGGCGATTCCGACTTCCTCAGCCGCTCGGCGCAGAAAGGTTTCGTGCTTGGCTGGTGCGCCGAGGCAAAGGTGCGCGAAGGCGTTCCAGCCCGGCGCATCGAGGCTGACTGGATCCGCGCCCGATCCTTACGCAACGGTGTAATCTCGACGCTGGTCGAAAAGAAGAAGCGCGCCGGCACGCCATTCGCCGGCGCCAAGGTGTTTGCAAAAAGCCTGGCGCTGCTGATAGCCTCGCCCGTGCGCGGCGCAATCAAATTGGCGCGGACAGGATCGCTGTCGACGGCGCTTTACCCCGTCTATGTCTCGCTCGGCCGCGTGCTTGCCGAATTTGGATACGCCAATGAGCAATACAGGCAGCCTGAGAAGAACTGACGAGCTGCTGCTGGGCGGCATCGTCACCCGCGACGGCGTGGCGACGGCGATTGCCGCGCTGTTGTTTGCCGTCGTCATCGTGTCGTTCCGGCCGTTTCAGCCGGCAGGCGCGGAACTGACCGGCGACGGCGGCGACATCGTCAACCAGCTCGGCTTCAGTTCGCTCGGCGCCATTTCGATCTTCTCACTGCTGACGTTCGCCGACCCCAAGGTGGTGCGCTCGCTGCTCAGCCCGTCCTGGATTCTGATGCTCGGCTTTTTCATGCTTTCGGTCATCAACGCGACCGACCCGTCCTCGGCCATGCGCGCGGCCTTCTTCACGCTGCTTGGCGTTTTGACGATAGCGACGGTCCTGGTGCTGCCGCGCGACGCCGACAGTTTTTCGAAAGTCATCATATTCTGCGCGATCGTCGTTATCGGCCTGTCCTATATCGGCCTCATCGTCTTTCCGCATGAGGCCCTGCATACGGCCGATTCGCAGGAGC
This sequence comes from Mesorhizobium sp. M0217, assembly GCF_040321955.1. Classification (NCBI taxonomy): domain Bacteria; kingdom Pseudomonadati; phylum Pseudomonadota; class Alphaproteobacteria; order Hyphomicrobiales; family Phyllobacteriaceae; genus Mesorhizobium; species Mesorhizobium sp. M0217. Next base: position 68,096 of record NZ_JAMYSN010000022.1, read on the forward strand.
CCGAACATGCCGGCCTGTGGCGTGGTGTGTTCGCCCACAAGAACATTGCCGGACCAATCATGGCCTGCTTCAGCTTCGCCGGCCTCTATCTCTTCCGGCGCAGCCAGAAATTCTGGGGCGTGGCGATCTTCGGCGCGGCGATGATCTTCATGCTGCACACCGGCTCCAAGACGACGGCCGGCCTGGTGCCGTTCTCGATCCTGATCGTCGTGCTGCCGAGCCTGATCGGCATGCGGTTCGGCACGCCGGTCCTGTTTGCACTGGCGATCATTGCGACGGCCATCGGCACCTTAGGCATCGTCTTCATCCCGCCGGTGAAGGAGCTGGCGGCCACCTATTTCCCCGACCTCACCTATACCGGGCGCGCGACGCTGTGGGAGTTCTCCGGCGAGATGCTGGCGAAGAAGCCCTGGACCGGCTACGGCTATGAAAGCTTCTGGGGCACGCCGCTGCTGCTCAGCCAGGACCAGCCCTTCGACCGGGCCTGGGACATCCGGACGATCGTGCATGGCCATGACGGCTATCTCGACATTGCGGTGCTGATGGGCATCCCGGCGCTGTGCGTTGCCGTCTACACTTTCCTGATCGCGCCGCTGCGCGACTACATGCGCATCCCGCCGCGCAAGGAGAACATCTATCTCGGTGACTTCTTCATGATGGTGGTGCTGTTCACGGCGCTGAACGCGTTCCTGGAAAGCTTCTTCTTCCATCGCGGCGACCCGGTGTGGCTGTTCTTCGTGCTCGGCGTGCTTGGCTTGCAGCAAGTGTCGCTTCGGCCGATCGCGGTGCGCCGGCGACCTTGACCGGCTGGCCTGATCCAGCACCCCTTGAAGGGCTTTCCCGTCTGCCCGCTAGCGTCTAAGGAGAACCCTTGTCTCGGAGGGCTCTCAATGACGATCAGGCTTGTTCTCGCCGGTTGCGGCAATATGGGTTACGCCATGCTTGCGGGCTGGCTGAAATCCGGCAAGCTTGCCCCGCAAGCCGTGTTCGTGGTCGAGCCCAATGCCGAATTGCGCAAGCGCGCCGAGCACCTCGGTTGCAGTGTCGCCGCGGACGCGAACGGGATCCCCGCCGACGCAGAGCCCGACCTCGTCGTCATCGCCGTCAAGCCGCAGGTGATCCGCGACGTCGCCGCCGCCTATAAGCGCTTCGGCGACGGCAGGACCACCTTCGTCAGCATCGCCGCGGGCACGCCGGTCGCCACCTTCGAGCACATACTCGGCCATCTCGCGCCTGTTATCCGCTGCATGCCCAACACGCCGGCCGCGATCGGCAAGGGCATGATGGTGGTCTATTCCAACCCGCTGGTGACCGACGACATCAGGCGTTTCGTTGCCGAGCTGCTGTCGGCGAGCGGTGTGGTGACGACGATCGACGACGAAGGCCTGATGGACGCGGTGACGGCGGTTTCGGGGTCCGGTCCGGCCTACATCTTCCATTTCATCGAGGCGCTTACGGTTGCAGCCGAGAAGGCCGGGCTGCCGGTCGAGACCGCCAGGCTGCTGGCCATGCAGACCGTCTATGGCGCTGCTGCACTCGCTGCCGAAAGCGGCGAGAAGCCCGGCGTCCTGCGCCAGCAGGTGACCAGCCCCAACGGAACCACGGCAGCCGCCCTTGCCGTGCTGATGGGCGAAGACCGGCTGATGAAGCTGCTGACCGAGGCGGTGGAAGCCGCGCGGCTGCGGTCGGTGGAATTGGGGAAGTAAACCGTTCGCGATACGTCAGGGCTGTAGGTGGCCCGTGTGCTCCTGCCTTAGCCCCGGGCCAACCGTATCAGCCCCACTTCATTTCACCCTTGGCGACCTTTGCTCCCAGTTCCAGCGACGAGACGTCAAGAAGATCAGGATAGCGCCGCTTCATCGCTGCAATCAGCTCGACGCTGGATTTCGCTTTTTCGGCTTCCTTATTGAAAGCTTCGAGGTAGGCGCGGGTGAATTCCACGGCCGCCAGACCGTCCGGTGCACCGGCTACCTGATGGGACGGCACCACGATGTTGGGTTTGCGGGACGCGATTTCGTTGAGCGCGGCAATCCATTTCTTGCGGTCGTCTACGGTTGGCTCGTCGGCAACCCAGACATGTACGCCGGACGAGATCAGCACGCCGCCGAACACCGCTTCAAGGCTGGGCACCCAGAGATAGCGGCGGTCTTTCAGATCGGCGACGGTGACGATCTCGATCTTGTTTCCTTCGACTTCAAGTGAGGTGATATCGGATGCCTCGGGAATGACGACATCCGCCAGGACCTTCGGTCCATTGTCCTTGAGCTGCGGGCCCCAGACATCCAGCTTGGCTTGCACATTGGCTTTGATGGCCGCCACCGTCGCAGCGGCCGCGATGATCTTGGCGCCGGGGAAAGCATCCGCGACGGGACGCAGGCCAAAATAATAGTCAGGGTCGCTGCAACTGACATAGATCGTCGTCAGGGTCTTGCCCGTCGCCTTGATCGCATCCGCGACCGCACGGCCATCGGACAGGGTAAATCCGCCGTCGAGGAGGATGGCTTCTTTTTCCCCGGTCAGCAGCACCGGCGTGCGGCGGAAACCATTCTCGTCAGCCTGAAAATAGGTCCATTCCAGCTTGGCGGCGGCCCTGGCTGCAAAAGCCAGAGGCTGAAGCATGGCAACCATGCCCGTTGCCAGAAGGGTTTTCATCGTCTCGCGTCTTGTCCAAATGGTTTGCAAGATTTCAATCCTCAATGGGGGTTCAACTGATCGTTCGGAGATTGGCATCTCGGCATCGTTTGAAAAACCCGGATCAAAGAGACAGACTGTATGAATGGATCATACAATGGCAGCCGATGGGTCTGCGCCGTCAGCACGAGCGCAATGACCAGGCGTGTTGCGCGAGCAGGTCAAAAGCCCCATGGCGCAACCGCGGCAGCATTTGGCCTGCTGGGCGGGAGCGGCTGACGAAGCTGCTGGCCGAACCGTGAACTGGGGGAGTAGGATCAGGCCAGATCGGTGTGGGAAAAGTCTTTCCCTTTGTAGAGCAAGGGCATCCCACGGCTTTTTGCCGAGGCATATGACAGGCAGTCAGCGAGATTGAGCTGAGCCGGGTGGCCGCGACCTTTGCCATAGTTCGAAAAAGCCTGGATCGCGAGCTTGGCATCACCGATTTCGATCGGAACCACCTCGATCTCGGCCTCACGCAGGAACTCCTCTATCGCCTTTTCGGCGAAGAGCGGCTCCACCACCAACTTCGATGAAAGCCGCATCGCCGCTTCGAGCACGACCAGCGGAGATGTGATCCGTATCGAGGCCTGCCCGATCCGGCGACTCCAATCGGCGGCGTCTTCCTCTCCGGCGAGGACAGCGATCACCACCGAGGTTTCGATGAACATCAGGAATGTCCCCACATCTCGTCGATCTCATCCTTAGTCAAATCCCTGCCGCCGCTTCCCGCCTTGGCCTTCAGATCGTTCGATATGGCGGCCAGCCGCTCAGCCAGCGGAACTCGTTCACGTTCGCGCTGAAGCTCGGATTCGAGCGCTTCGATCACCGCCTCGGTCATTGAAATCTTTCGCTTTTCGGCAAGCTGCCGGGCGAGGTCACGGGCGCGCGGGTCTCTGATCTGGAGATTCATCCTGGAAGCCTCCGTTCGGTGCCACTACAACATAGGGAGTTGTCATGACAAGGCCAGCCCGACTGGCCTGTCATCCAATCTCAGCTCCCGTACAGCATCTCATCCTGCAGCTTGCGCAAAGCGGACAGCCTGGTCGTGCGGTCGGGTGTGGCGTTGTCGGTGGTGATGAGCTCGCCCTTCCTGACCGGCTTCAGCACCTTGCCGCCTTCGAGCAGGCCGACCGCGACGGCGCTGACGGCGCGGGCCTCTTCGACGGTCATTGTCCAGGAGCGGTAGCAGGTCTCACCGATGGCATCGAAGGTCTCGCCCATGGCGAGATCGCGCTTGGCGACCGCGCAGACCTCGGCCACCGGCTTCGGCAGCGGCACCATGTCGGGGCGGCCGTAGAGCATGATACGCGCTGCCGTCAGCGGCACTTCCAGCGAGGTCAGATGGTAGGGCCGGAAGAAGCTGTAATAGGGGCCGTGGCCGATATGCAGATCGTCCATGCGCTCGACGATGCGCGGATGCGTCGCCTCGACGATGACGAACACGCCCGGCGCCACACCCTTGCCGATCGTGTAGTCGACAACACCCTTCTTCGACAGGATGCCGCCATCGGCGCGCGGTATCAGCACCTGGGCCAGCTGGTCGCGGTCGGCCTTGGGCCCGTGCATGCCCGGCACATCGGGCACCAGCCCGGTGGCGTTGGCGATGGCGCACATCTCGACCATGGTTTTCGAGCCGTCTACGAACTCGACCAGCATGCGCGGGTTCATGTTGCGGCGAAGGGCTTCCTCGCGATAGTCATCCGGAACGGCATCGTGGTTGAGCGGGTTGTTCTTGCCCTTGCCAGCCGAGACGATGGTGTAGCCGAGCGCGGAGGCAAACTCGATCAGCTCCATGCAGCTCGACGGCTCGTCGCCGGCGCCGACCGAATAGACGACGCCGAGCCGGTCTGCCTGCTGCTTGAGGTAGCAGCCGATCGTGACGTCGGCCTCGACATTCATCATCACCAGGTGCTTGCCGTGCTCCATCGCCTTCAAGTCGAAATCGGCGGCGACACCAGGCTTGCCGGTGGCGTCTATCACGACGTCGATCAGCGGATTGGTGACCAGCATCTCGTTCGTGGTAATGGCGATTTTGCCCGCCTCGATCGCCGCGGTGACTTTCGAGCCCCTGTCCGCCTCGACCGCCATCGCCTCATCGCCATAGGCGATGCGGATGGCGTCACGGGCGGTGTGCGGGCGGCGTGTCGAGATGGCCGCGACCGAGATGCCGGGCATCAGCATGCCTTGCGTGACCAGGTCGGTGCCCATTTCGCCGGAGCCGATGACGCCGATGCGCACCGGGCGGCCCTCGGCGGCGCGCCTGGCGAGATCGCGGGCCAGTCCGGTCAGGGCGACATTGGTCATGCAAGCGTGTCCACGGCTTCTTGATTGCAGGCGGGAATAGCAGGGAACGGCCCCGCTTTGCCAACGAAACCAGCGGACGGCGGCAATTTCTCCGACAACAGGCCCGGCAGGTGAGGCCAACCCCGGTAGAGGCTGATTGACCCGCCTCGGCGTCAAACCACCCTGATATAGCTCGTCATGCCGGTTTTCTGATGTTCGATGATGTGGCAGTGCAGCAGCCAGTCGCCGGGATTGTCCGCAACGAAACCAAGCTGAACCTTCTCGTTGGGCTGCATGAGATAGGTGTCGGAGATGACCGGCTGAACCTGGCGCGTCGAAGACGACAGCACCTTGAAGCTCATGCCGTGCAGATGCATGGGATGCGATTGCGGCGTCAAATTCTCCATGTCGATGACATAGCTTTTGCCGAGCTTCAGCTCGGCCAAAGGCGCGGTCGGGTCCGGCGTGTCGCCCGGCCACGGTACCTTGTTGATGGCCCAGAAGGAGTAGCCTAGCGTGCCGCATATGCTGTCGCTCGGCACGTTTTCCGCCGTGGCGCTGAGCGAGAGCGCTATGTGTTTCGCGCTGGCGAGATCCACCTCCGGCACCGGGTTGGCTTCCAGCGGTGCGAGGCCGCGCAGGTCGCGCTTGAGCGAGCTGCCGGTGGCGCGCAAGGTGGCGAGGACCTTGGGTTTGGTGCCCCTGATGTCGCCCAGGCTGACGATCGCGCCCTCCTGGTCAGGCATGCGGATGGCGAGCTCCATGCGCTGCCCCGGTCCGAGCAGCAAGGCATCGGGCGCAAAACGCTGCGGCACCGGATTGCCGTCCAGCGCGATGACCGCGGCCTCCCCACCCTCGACGCGAAAGGCGTAGATGCGGGTGACATCGGTGATGGCGACCCGCAGCCGCACCAACCCGCCGGCCGGCGCGTCGAATTGCGGCTGGTCGAGCCAGTTGGCGGTGCGCACCGTGCCATAGGTTCCGGTTTTTGCGGCATCGCGCGGCCGGAATTGCTGGATGAACTGCGCGTCGTCGCCGAGGCGCCAGTCGCGCAGGTTGACGACGGCTTCGGCGTCGAATTTTGGATCGTTGGGGTTCTCGACCACGATCACGCCGGTGAGGCCATGGCCCATCTGCTCCAGCGTGTTGCAATGCGGGTGATACCAGAACGTGCCGGCGTCGGGCGGGGTGAAGGCGTAGTCGAAATGATCGCCGGTATAGACGTAAGGCTGAACTAGGAAGGGAACACCGTCCATCTTGTTTGGAACGCGAATGCCGTGCCAATGGATGGTCGTCGGGTCGTCGATGGCGTTGACGAGACGCGCGGCAAAGGGCTCGCCTTTTTTCATCCGCAGTACAGGCGGCATGCCTGATTCACCATACGTCAGGACATCCCGGGTCTCGCCCGCATCCATGAACCTGGCCTGGATCTTTGCCGTCTTGAGCACCACCGGCTCAGGTGTGACAGCTGCCCAACCGCTGAGCCTGGTCATTGCTGCCAGCCCGACGCCGCCACCGCCGGCAACCGCAGCCGTTTTCAGAAGCCCGCGGCGGGTGAATAGGGTCATCTGGCGCTCCAACGGAATATGATTACCTGTCGTCCTGAATGACGGGTGGCGACCGGCGCACAAGCCGATACTGCCACATCGCATCTCTGTCATGCCATGGCGAGCCGGTGACATCTGCTTGCGCAACAGCGTGAACGCTGGCGTGCCCACCATTCGCCCGCATAGCGCGGGCTCGGATTAATGCAACTCGGCCAGCAACGCCTGTGCCTCGGCGAGGTTCTTTTCGGAACCGGCGGCGAGATCGTCCATCTTCTTGTCACGGAAGATGACGAGCGCGTCCTGGCATGCGGCGATCGCTTCCTGTGCCATCGCCTTGTCCTTGTGGGCGGCGCCCAGATCGACCAGCACGTCGCACAGGCTGTCCTGCGTGAAGGCGACAGCCGGCACCGAATTGATCTTCTTTTGCACCACGATCGCCTCGCGCAGGACCAACACCGCCTCCTCGAAATGCGCGACATTGTTTTCGGCGCGGCCGGCCATGGTCAAGGCATAGCCCATCTCGTTGCGCGCATTGGCCCAACGTTCGGGATCGCGGTCGCGACCGAGCTGCTCGGCAAGCGCCCGGTTGACGACAATCGCCTCCTCGTACAATTCAGCCGAAGGCTCGCGGGCCGCGATCATGCTCAGCGTCTGCGCGAGACTGGTCTGGTTGGTGATCCAGAGATCGGGATCGCGGGCGATCGTTCGCACCGTGGCGAGGTCGCGGTAGATCTGAGCGGCTCGTTTCAGCTTGCCGACATCGTTCGCCCAGTAACCAAGACTCGACAGCCCGCCGGCGAGATTGTTCTGATTGTTCTCCCAGACAGCCAGCGCATTCTCGCGCGTTACCACGCTGAGCGCTGCGTCATAGGCGGCAATCGCGCGGGTGAGCAACTCGACGTCCTTGCCGTCCGCGGCCATCAGCAAGGCATTGCCGATATCGCCCTTGGTGCGCGCCCATTGCATGCGGTTGGGAAAACCGTCGTAGATCCGCGCTGCCGTCTCGAAGCTCTGCACGGCCTTGGCGTAGAACGTGGCGTCGCCACCAATCCGGCCCTGGCTGTAGACGGCAAAGCCGAGGTCGTAATTGATATTGGCCCACTCCTCCGGGTCGGCGTCCTTGGAGTAGGCGGGGAGCGCGGCTTCCAGCATGTCGGCTGCTTGCGCCAGCAAGTCCAGGTTGGATGTATCGTCGCCCAGGATCGACAGGGTCTGGCCGAGCACGCGCCGCGTCTGGCCGATCTCCGTGACATCACCGCCTTTCGTCTGCCCGTCGAGCGCCGCCCGCAGCGCGTCGACCGATTGCTGCAGCAGTTGATCGTCAGAGGCCAGCTTGCCTGACATCATCAACGCGCAGCCGAGGCGGAATTCCGTCTTGGCCCAATTGGCTGGGTCCTTGTCGCGGGTGCGAACCCTGAGCACCTGACCGTAGACATCGATCGCCTGCCGCAGGGTCGAGATGTCCCCCGCGCGTTCGCCCCAGTTCGATAGCGTGCCTGCAAGGCTGTAACCAATCGAAGCGAACTCGCCCGGCGCGGCGGTTGCGGTATAGACCTCCCATGCCTGACGATACGCGGTCACCGCCTGAATGTAGTAATCGGTTCCCGTATCGAGATCGCCGAGCGTGTCGTTGACCGATCCCAGATTCTGCTGCAGCGAAGCCCAGTCAAGCGGCAGTTTCTCACGCGGATATTCGGACAGAGCGGCCTGGTACGCGGTGGCTGCCTGCAGCAGCAGTTCCTTGTTCTTCTGCTTGGCGCCGAGGCGCTGCAAGGCGTTGCCCAGCGTCAGCTGGCCGTTCGCCCAGCTCGCCGCGGCGTGCTCGCGCGTCCGAACCGAAAGCGCTGCCTCCGCCGCCTCCCGCGCGCGCTGCAACGCGGCGATATCGCCGTTGATCTCGCCGATCGACTCGAATGCGGTGCTCAAATTGTTCTGGATCGTCGCCCATTGCGCCGGCGCGCGTTCCCTGGTCATCTCCTCAGCCGCCGCCTGGAAGGCCGCGACCGATTGCTCAAGCGTCGGTACATCCTTTTCGCGCGCGCCGAGGCTCGCCAGAACGACACCCAGATTGATCTGGCTCAATGCCCAGTCGAGCGGTACGCGATCCCGGCGATATTCTGTCAGCGCGGCGCGATGCGCCGATATCGCTGCGCGAAAACTGTCCGATGTGGTCTGGCGTTCGCCGATCTCGGACAGCACGATGCCGAGATTGTTCTGCGTCGCCGCCCATTCAAGCGGCAGTTTTTTCGACGACTGTACCTCGAGCGCCGAGCGGAAGGCCGCGACTGCCCGCTCAAGCAGTGCCGTCCCGTTCTCGCGCTGGCCGAGCCGCCAGTAGACCGTGCCCAGATTGCCATAGGTCGATGCCCAGTCGTCAGGGTAGGCGTCATGCGTATAGACGGTCAGCGCCTGCTCATAGGCGGCAGCTGCCTTGTCGAGGTTGTCGCGGCCGGCTTCCCGTTCGCCCAAAGTAGCAAGCGTGGCGCCCATATTGTTCTGGGTGGCCGCCCAAAGCAGCGGCAACTTTTCGCGGGTGACATAGGTCAATGCCTGTTCATAGGCTGTCAGGGCCTGGGCGAGATACGCATTGTCGCCGGAGAAGTCCCCTTGTTCCGACAGAGCGTTGGCCTCTGCCGCCTTGTAGTAGAACGCATCTTCGTCGCTCCATTTCGCGGCCTGCTCATAGGCCTTGGCGTAGTCCTGAGCCGCCTCCTTGAAGTTGAAGGAAATCTCGTAGGTTCTGGCGCTGCTGGCGAAAACCTTTGCGAATTCGAGCCGCTTTGCCTTCAGCTCGGCCTCGGCCTGGTCGACCGTAGACGAAAGTTCGCCGATGCGGGCCTTGGCCTGCTCGTTGAATTTCTGCGCCGCTTCGAGCGCGCCTTCCTGAACCGCCTGTTCGGCGAGTTTCGATAGCCTGGCAATTTCGGGGTCCGGGTTTTTCAAAGTCTCGCGTTCGGCCAACACGTGTTTCAGCCGTTCGGTCTGGCCACGCAGCAGCTTGTCGAGCTCAGCCGGATCCTTGGGTATGTCGACCCCGAGCGCCTTCAGCATGGCGTAAAGCCCATCCATCGGCACCTTGCCGTCACGCGATATGGTTTCGATCTGGCGGCGCTCCGGATCGGGTAGCGTCGAGATGGTCAGCAGGAGCTGGCGCCGCTCCCTGAGGATTTCGCCCTCATCGCCTTTCGGTGCCTCGGCGGGGGTACCGAAATAGAGCAGCCGGCGCAGGCTCTCATTGACCCAGGGCCGCTGCTGGCCGTTGGTCTTGAGATAGACCTCCTCGCCGATCATGCGCAGAACGGTGCCGAATTCCTCGCCGCCCATCGTGTCGATGTGGCGCAGGATCGCTGCCGCATAGGGGCTGTTGCCATCGGCCGGACCGTCCAGCGCAACCTTGCCGGGCTCGGCGGCAAAGGCGATGACCTGGCCGAGGCTGCCGTCGACCGAGCCCTTGGCGTCGGCGCCGCCCTTCAGGGAAACCACGCCGCGCGTTTCCCCGAGACCGCCGGCGCCGATCGGCTTGCCTTGGTCGCCCGGCGCCAGCTTCAGGAGCGTGCCCGGCGGGAACGGATCGTTGCGGCAGGCGTCCAGCAGAACGATGGTGACCGGCACCTTGGCCTTCAGTTCGGCGACGATGGACGACAGCGGCACCAGCTTTTCGCCGGCATTGTCGAGCGCCGAGATATCGGCATCGACAGGGACCAGATAATTCTCGCCGCCGGCTTCGATGCCGTGGCCGGAATAGTAGATGATGGCGACATCGGCGCCCTCGGCATCGTCGACGAAGCCTTCGAGATCGCGCCGCAATTTGCGCGCGTCGCGGTTGGTGGCGACATTGGTCTCGAAGCCGAGCCTGTCGAACATCTCCTCGATGGCGCGGGCGTCGTTTTCCGGATTGGGCAGTTTGCCGACATGCTGGTAGTCGGACTGACCGATGATGAGCGCGACGCCTTTCAGCGCCTTCGGCTCTTCAGCCAAAGCGGGGCCAAACGCGCATAGGCACACCAGTGCTGCGGCAATTGCCGCGCACATGCGCCCTGTCGCACCTGCCGTTCGCCCAAAGAGCATTCTCTACCCCAAAACCCGACGCTATCTTCCGCAGGCGAGATGGCATCATGATGGCCGGCCGATGGCAAGTCCTTGGGCGAGCTGTGTTCTTGTCGTGGATATGCGTACGAGGAGGCTGGCTTTCAGCGTGCGAGCGGTAGTGTTCAGCATGCCGGATACGGCCAGACCGGCCTGTTCGTGAGTTGACAGGTCCGGACTTGTTGAGCAGTCGTCCGGCCCCGTAGAGCCTCTTTCTCTCAATGTTTCCGGGCGAGGCGCCACGGTTGGATGCGCGGGATTGGCACTTTTGCGTCAGCCGGCTTTTTTGGTCCGCAACGAGACCCGGACTTCGCGACTGCATCTTTTTAAATCAAAGGAATGAACTGGTGCTGCGAGAGAGGATTGAACTCTCGACCTCTCCCTTACCAAGGGAGTGCTCTACCACTGAGCTACCGCAGCCGCTGATGGCGGGGCTTCTGCCATATAGAACCGGCAAGCGCAAGGCGTCTGTGAAAGGCTTTGCCAGACAAGTTTCGCTGACATGGCGGCGCCACAATGCTAACTATCCCTTGAACGGCAGGCCCTGCCAGTTGCGGGCGGGACGGAACGATGGACGAGAAGACAATTCCACCGAAAAAGGCTGATCCGGAAAAAAAGGACGGGACTGACCGCAAGGACCGTCTGGCCGAGCAGCTGCGCGCCAATCTCATGAAGCGCAAGACGCAAGCGCGCTCGCGGCGCACCGGTGATCCTGACCAGCGGCCCGAAGGACTGCCGGCTGCTGAAAAAATGCACAAGGACTGACCGATATCAGCCACACTGGCCGGTCACCTTGGCCAAAGGGGCTCAGAAATCCTATTTCTTGAACCAAGCCGGCCAATGGTCTAGACGGGCCGATACTCAAACTGACGAAAACCGGCCTATCGGGCCGAGGGGACATTCTCTCATGGATCGCATCAGAATTGTCGGCGGCAACAAGCTCGCCGGAAGCATTCCGATTTCGGGCGCGAAAAACGCCGCTTTGCCGCTGATGATCGCCTCGCTGCTCACCGACGACACGCTGACGCTGGAAAACGTGCCGCATCTGGCCGATGTAGAGCAGCTGATCCGCATTCTCGGCAATCACGGCGTCGACTATTCGGTCAACGGCCGCCGCGAGAAGCAGAATGAGGGCTATTCGCGCACCATCAATTTCTCGGCCCGCAACATCGTCGACACGACCGCGCCTTACGAGCTGGTGTCGAAGATGCGGGCATCGTTCTGGGTGATCGGCCCGCTGCTGGCCCGCATGGGCGAGGCGAAAGTGTCGCTTCCCGGCGGTTGCGCCATCGGCACGCGGCCGGTCGACCTGTTCCTCGAGGGCTTGCAGGCGCTGGGCGCCGACATCGATGTCGACACCGGCTATGTGCTGGCCAAGACCAGGAACGGCCGCCTCGTCGGCAATCGCTATGTCTTCCCGAAAGTCTCCGTCGGCGCCACCCATGTGCTGATGATGGCGGCGGCGCTGGCCAAGGGCGAGACGGTGCTGGAAAACGCCGCCTGCGAGCCCGAAATCGTCAACCTCGCCGAATGCCTCAACGCCATGGGCGCCAGGATTTCCGGCGCCGGCACGCCTGTTATCACCATCGATGGCGTCGAGTCGCTGTCGGGCGCGCGCGTGCGCGTCATCCCCGACCGCATCGAGACCGGCACCTATGCCATGGCGGTGGCCATGACCGGCGGTGATGTCGTGCTCGAAGGCGCCCGCCCCGAGCTGCTGCAGACCGCGTTGGATGTGATTGCCCAGACCGGTACCGAGATCACGCCGACCAATTCCGGCATTCGCGTCCGGCGCAACGGCGCCGGCATTTCGCCGGTCGACGTCATGACGGCGCCGTTCCCGGCCTTCCCGACCGATCTGCAGGCGCAGTTCATGGGCCTGATGACCATGGCCAAGGGCAAGTCGCGCATCACCGAGACCATCTTCGAAAACCGCTTCATGCATGTGCAGGAACTGGCCCGGCTCGGCGCCCACATCACGCTGTCCGGCCAAACGGCGATCGTCGACGGCGTCTCCAAGCTGAAGGGCGCGCCCGTGATGGCGACCGATCTGCGCGCCTCGGTGTCGCTGGTCATCGCCGGTCTGGCGGCCGAAGGCGAAACGACGGTCAACCGTGTCTACCACCTCGACCGCGGTTTTGAGCGGCTGGAAGAAAAGCTCTCCAATTGCGGCGCGGTGATCGAGCGGATTTCGGCTTGACCGCACGGCAGTTGCTTCAGACAGACAGGCGTCTGGTGCTGCCTTCATTCACCGCCAACACTTCAAACCCGAGGCGCTAGCCTCGGGTTGAATTTGTGTCGCGGTTGCACGGACCGGAAAGACCGCCTAACAGAAGGCTGAAACCAACTTTCAGGTGTGCATTCGGCATGGCAGCCCTCAAACTCATTGCGCTCGACGATCAGGATCTGAGCATCGTCTCGGCTCACGTCCAGGACGCCGTGATGAAGGTCTCGGATCTCGAATACCTGCCTTCGGCCAAGCGTTTCATATTGACCATGAACCGCTTCGTCTGGGAGGCGAAGTCCGGGCTGTTCAGCCAGCACAATGAGCGGCGCCAGGCGGTGTTGCATTTCGACCGCGTGCTCGGCGCCAAGACCAGCGGCATTGCCCGCGATCGGCCGGCCGAGGTGCTGTCGCTTCTGGCAATCAGCTTTATCGAAATCAGCAAGCCGGCCGGCATCGTCGAATTGGTCTTTTCCGGCGGCGGCGCGATCATGCTCGACGTCGAATGCATCGAGGCGCGGCTTGCCGACATAGGCGGCGCCTGGGAAGCCACCTCGCGTCCGGTGCACAGGGTCTAGAGCATGATCCCAAAAAGTGGGTGCCGGTTTTTGTTGGACAAAACGGGAATCGTTTGTCCAGAGATCTTGCTCCAACAAAGGGTTAGATCGTGATGAGATTTCAACCAAGTCTCATCACGATCTAGACGCAGCCGATGGCCATTACGCTTATCCAGTCCGATGCCGGTTTCGAGCAGCGTTTCGCCGCCTTCCTGACCACCAAGCGGGAGGTATCGGAGGACGTCGACACTGCCGTGCGCGCCATCATTGCGCGGGTTCGTGCCGAGGGCGACGCTGCCCTGGTCGACTACACGCTGAAATTCGACAAGGCCGACCTCAATAGCCTCGGCATTGCCGTGTCGAAGGACGACATCGCGCAGGCCTACAAAGACGCCGATCCGCAGACGGTCGATGCGCTCAAGTTCGCGCGCGACCGCATCCGATCCCATCACGAGCGACAAATGCCCAAGGACGATCGCTATACCGATGCCGCCGGGGTCGAGTTGGGTTCGCGCTGGACGGCGATCGAGGCGGTTGGGCTCTATGTGCCGGGCGGCACGGCAAGCTATCCAAGCTCGGTGCTGATGAACGCCGTGCCGGCCAGGGTGGCGGGCGTCGAGCGCATCGTCATCGTCGTGCCGGCGCCGGGCGGCATCATCAATCCGCTGGTGCTGGTGGCAGCCGATATATCAGGCGTTTCGGAGATTTACCGCGTCGGCGGCGCGCAGGCGATTGCCGCCCTTGCCTATGGCACCGAAACGATCCGGCCGGTCGCCAAGATCGTCGGGCCCGGCAATGCCTATGTCGCCGCCGCCAAGCGCCAGGTGTTCGGCACGGTCGGCATCGACATGATTGCCGGACCGTCTGAAGTGCTGGTGGTGGCCGACGGCAGCAACGATCCCGACTGGATCGCCGCCGATCTTCTGGCGCAGGCCGAGCACGACGTGTCGGCGCAATCGATCCTGATCACCAACGATCCTGCGTTCGGAAAAGCAGTCGAACAGGCGGTCGAGCGCCAATTGCTGAGCCTGCCGCGCGCCGAGACGGCGGCTGCCAGCTGGCGCGATTTCGGCGCGGTGATCCTGGTGGAGACCATCGAGGCCGCGCTGCCGCTGGTCGACCGCATCGCCGCCGAACATGTGGAACTCGCCATCGACGATGCCGAGGGCTTCCTGGCCAGGATGCGCAATGCGGGTGCTGTGTTTCTGGGACGCCATACGCCCGAAGTCATCGGCGACTATGTCGGCGGCTCCAACCACGTGCTGCCGACGGCGCGTTCGGCGCGCTTCTCTTCGGGCCTGTCGGTGCTCGATTTCGTCAAGCGCACCTCGATCCTGAAGCTCGGGCCGGAGCAGCTGAGAGCACTTGCGCCGGCGGCGATTGCGCTGGCCAAGGCGGAAGGCCTCGACGCGCATGGCCGCTCCGTCGCCATCCGGCTGAACATGTAGGCGGCGATGGCGGACGGCGATCAAACCCGCGCAAGGCTGATCGATGTCGAGCTCGACGAGTCGATCGGCCGTTCGACGCCCGATGTCGAACATGAGCGCGCGGTGGCGATCTTCGACCTGATCGAAGAAAACAGCTTTCAGCCGGTCAATGATGACGGCGCCGGGCCTTATCGGCTGAAGCTCTCGCTGGCCGAATCCCGGCTGGTGTTTGCGGTCGCCCGCGAGGATGGTGCTGATGTCGTCACCCATATCCTGTCGCTGACGCCGCTCAGGCGCATCGTCAAGGACTACTACCTGATCTGCGAAAGCTATTACGACGCCATCCGCTCCTCGACGCCAAGCCATATCGAGGCGATCGACATGGGCCGGCGCGGCCTGCACAATGAAGGCTCGCAGACGTTGATGGACCGGCTGGCCGGCAAGATCGACATCGACTTCGACACGGCGCGGCGGCTGTTCACGCTGGTCTGCGTGCTGCACTGGCGGGGTTAGACCTGACTGGGGCGCCCCGCTCGATCCTGTTTTTGTGCGGCATGAACGCCGTGCGCTCACCGATGGCCGAGCAGCTGGCGCGGCGCATGCTGCCGCCGGCCACTTTCGTCGCCTCTGCCGGCGTGCACAGGGGCGAGCGCGATCCGTTCGTCGACGCGGTGCTGGCCGAAGAGGGCCTGACGCTGGGCGAGCGCCAGCCGCGCTCGATGGACGATCTCGAGGACGATTATTTCGACCTGATCGTCACCCTGGCGCCGGAAGCCCACCACGCCGCGCTCGAACTCACCCGCTCGCTTGCCGTCGACGTCGAATACTGGCCGATGCCGGATCCGACCGATGTCGGCGGTAGGCGCGAGCAGATCATGGCCAGCTATCGCGACGTGAGAGAACGGCTGAAAGCGCGCATCAGCCGACGTTTT
The DNA here is from genome assembly GCF_040321955.1 of Mesorhizobium sp. M0217. Classification (NCBI taxonomy): domain Bacteria; kingdom Pseudomonadati; phylum Pseudomonadota; class Alphaproteobacteria; order Hyphomicrobiales; family Phyllobacteriaceae; genus Mesorhizobium; species Mesorhizobium sp. M0217. Next base: position 83,825 of record NZ_JAMYSN010000022.1, read on the forward strand.
CTGCTTCCGGAGGTAAAAAACGCGGCGGATTGATGCATGTCGCTCAAAAGCGGTCCCGGTTTTGAGACAACGACATGCATAAAACGAAAGCTTGGAGCGCGTCGCTTATGACGCGATCTAAGCGTGTTCACAAGCGCACGATTATCATATAGGTTCCGCCGAAATTCCGGCCTGGGCGCTCCAGGGCGCCGGAACTGCAATCCAAGCAAAGGTATCGAATGCCGAAGGAAGAAGTCCTCGAGTTTCCGGGTGTCGTGACGGAATTGTTGCCCAACGCGATGTTCCGGGTGAAGCTCGAAAACGAACACGAGATCATCGCCCATACGGCTGGTCGCATGCGCAAGAACCGCATCCGTGTGCTGACCGGCGACAAGGTCCTGGTCGAGATGACGCCCTATGACCTGACCAAGGGCCGCATCACCTACCGTTTCAAGTAACAGTCCGGCGCGAACCGCGATGAGCATCCTGCAGAAGCTCGTGCTTGCCTCTGGTTCGCCGCGCCGGATCGAACTGTTGCAACAGGCCGGCATCGAGCCGGACCGCGTGCTGCCAGCCGATGTCGACGAAACGCCGCTGCGCGCCGAACATCCGCGCTCGCTGGCCAAGCGGCTGTCGAAGGAAAAGGCCGAGAAGGCGCTGGCCTCGCTGAAAAGCGAGGAAGACTATGCGCCAAGTTTCGTGCTGGCCGCCGATACGGTGGTCGCGGTCGGACGCCGCATCCTGCCCAAGGCCGAGACGCTGGACGACGCCGCCAATTGCCTTGGACTGCTTTCGGGCCGTTCGCACCGGGTCTATTCCGGCATCTGCCTGATTACGCCGGGCGGCAAGCTGCGCCAAAGGCTGGTTGAATCCAGGGTACGCTTCAAGCGGCTTCCACGCGAGGAGATCGACGCCTATGTCGCCTCCGGCGAATGGCGCGGCAAGGCCGGCGGCTATGCCGTCCAGGGTCTCGCCGGTTCGTTCGTCGTCAAGCTGGTCGGCTCCTACACCAACATTGTCGGCCTGCCGCTCTACGAGACAGTGGCGCTGCTTTCGGGCGAAGGCTTCAAGGTCCACACCAGCTGGCATACCGCGGGGCCATGAGCCTGGACGATAAGGTCACACCACTGCGCCCGAAGCGCCCCTGCCCCGAATGCGGCAAGCCGTCGGCGCGCGAGACCTATCCGTTCTGCTCGAAGCGCTGCAAGGACATCGACCTCAACCGCTGGCTGAAGGGCGCCTATGTCATCACCGCGCGGGATGACGAGGACGAGAGCGACGAGCCGAAGTAGGGTTTGGGCGGTGCCGGCCGCGCAATTCCACTTCGCCGACCTTACGCAATTGCTGCTTTGCCGGCGTCGGTATTGTCTGCGACAATTGCCCCGGAAAATCAGCGCTTAGGCGCTGGACAGGCCGGATTCCCGTGCTATAACCCACGCGCTTTCAAGGGGTGCCCCACGGCGCTTTCCTGAAATCCGGTCAGGCGATGTCTCGTTTCCCGGCGAGGCCCAGATAGCTCAGTTGGTAGAGCAGCGGACTGAAAATCCGCGTGTCGGTGGTTCGAATCCGCCTCTGGGCACCATCCCCCCTTCTCCCGACACTCCCTTTCACCGAACCTTCTACGCTGCAGCTTCTGCAAGCGCCTGGAATTGTTGATGTTTTGCAGTCGCATTGCGCAGTTAAGCGGGACAGGGAGCGCTTCAGGAGCATTTGGTCCAACGAGGCGGGGGGATGGTATTTCCGTTGGTATTCGACATCCTGATGGTATCGAAACAGCTAAGGGAGACCTGACGAATGCCCCTCTCCGACGTGAAATGTCGAAATGCCCGCCCTGCTTCCAAGCTCGTGAAATTATCTGACGGGGGCGGGCTGCAGCTATGGGTACAGCCCACGGGCTCTCGCCTCTGGCGGGTCGCCTACCGCTTTAAGGGCAAGCAGAAACTGCTCGCGCTGGGCAGCTATCCCCTTATCTCTCTCGCCGAGGCACGGGAGGCGCGCGATGATGCTAAAAGGCTCCTGCTAGCTGGCGTCGACCCTGGAAAGGAACGCAGCTTGCAAAAGGCTGATTCGGCTAAGGACTCCTTTCGCTCAATCGCGGAGGAATATGTCGACAAGCTAAGGAAGGAGGGACGTGCCGACCGGACGATCAGCAAGGTCAAATGGCTGCTCGACTTTGCCTATCCGATTATCGGCGATAAGTGCATTCGGGAGATCGATACGGCCACCATCCTTGCCGCCCTCCGTCGCGTTGAGGTTCGCGGTCGATACGAGTCGGCCAGGCGACTGCGCTCCACCATCGGCAGCGTGTTTCGATACGCAATCGCCACCGCACGCGCCGAGACAGATCCGACCTTCGCCCTCAGAGGCGCACTCATCAGTCCGACGGTAACGCCTCGCGCCGCGATTACCGATCAGAAGGCCTTGGGCGGTTTGCTGAGGGCGATCTATGCATTTGACGGACAGCCTACAACCCGAGCCGGTCTGAAGCTGATGGCTCTGATGTTTCCCCGCCCCGGCGAGCTTCGCTCCGCTGAATGGGAAGATTTCGATTTTGAAAGCTCGGTATGGACCATCCCTGAAGCACGCATGAAAATGCGACGTCCGCACCGCATACCCCTGTCAAAGCAGGCGATCAGCGTCCTGACTTCACTGAGGGAAATCTCTGGTGGTGGATTGCTGCTGTTTCCTAGTGTTCGATCGGCTTCGCGTCCGATTTCCGACAATACGCTCAACGCCGCACTGCGTCGTATGGGATATAGCAAGGAAGAAGCTACCGCGCATGGTTTTCGAGCAACGGCATCAACTCTGCTGAACGAATGCGGCAAGTGGCATCCGGACGCGATAGAGCGGCAGCTGGCCCACATTGAAAACAACGACGTTCGGCGCGCCTACGCCCGGGCAGAGCATTGGGACGAGCGCGTCAAGATGATGCAGTGGTGGGCCGATTATCTGGATGAACTCAAGAGCAAAAACCTGCGGGTGGTCCAATCGAGGGACGCCGCAAGCCTGCTGTCCACACACCAACGCGACCATCCACTTTGAACCCAACAGCGGCCGTTCATCAAACGCGGATACAAATCTCCAACCGCCGGAAATCATACTGACCGTCGAAAAACGCCACAACTCGACGCCAAATCGTAGGCCCGCATTGTCAGATTTCCTGGAGAGAAAGTTGACCGTGTTCGGCGGGAAGCTGCCGATGGCCGGTTCCGAAACCGGCCATCTACCCGGCCCGGAGCCGGGGCGCTATTAGAGCGAGAATCCCGTGGGCAGTGTGCGGTCCGTCCATTTCGCCGGCATTAGTCCGTGGATCCGCTATCCCTGCCCGACTTTAACCTCCACAACATTCCTCTCCATAGATCCGGGACAAGCCCTTGATGCGCGTCGCGATCGCGTCGACGAGGCGACCAACGATCTCATGGATGATCCCCTCCTGGCGAAGCTCTTGGGCGCACTCCGATGCCATATCGGGCATCACCGCGAGCTGATGGCGGATCGTCCGCACCGTGTACTCGCTGCCAACCTTTGCTGAGGACGCACAGCGCCCCCAGTGGCGCGGCATGATCTCCTCGATGGGATAGACTCTGTCGATCTTCATCGCCAGTTTAAGGTCGCGCATCTCAGATTGGATCTCTCCCCCGAGGTGCGGCAGAATGGAGGAGATGTCGTAGAGCGGAGCTAGGCGGGCCTCGCCCTGGGCACCGAGCAGCATCGAGTAGTTCTTTGCATGCGCGTCCGTGCCGGCGATGATCCAGTTGAAGACGTTCGCGGCCATGAAGATCTGACGGTCTTGGACGGGGCCGAGGGCGGCCGACAGCACCTTTCTGGAGATCGTTGTGATACCTGGCCCACCCTGGTTCTCGTACTTAAGCGTCGGCATCACCGACAGGGCCTGGCACATGTCCTCCTGATGGATGCGGATGGTCTTGCCGTCGATGTTGCGGCGGTCGTAGCGCTCGATAACGATCGCCTTTTCGCCTGCGAAGTCGAGAACCTGGCTATGTGCAGCGTCCATGCCGAGCTTGGATGCAAGCTGCAGGCAGAAATGCTCGTTCTCGGTATGCCCGTGCAAGTGCGGCAAAGGCGGCTTGAAGATGTGTGTGGTGGGCGTGTCGCCTAGAGGGATCCCCCAGCGATTGCTGCCCTTGTCGAAATGGAACGCCGTCTTTGCCTGCGCACCAGCGAGACTGAACTGACCAGGATCGCCGATTCGCCGGGTCGCTGCACCATCCTTGCGCAGGTCGCGCAGGCGGTCGCCGATCTGCGCCTCGGTGAGCAACTCCACGTTCTCGCCGCGGGAAACCTGGTCGCCACGAGGAAGGAACTGGACGGCGCCGGCGCAGTCGCGGCCGACATTCTTGAGCAGGGCAAACGGGTTTCGCGCGGAGACCTGGAACCTCTGCGCCCATCTGGCGAGGGTCTGCTCATTATCCGGCAGCAGACCCCAGAGGAATGCCTCGACGACTTTGCCCTCGTAGGTCCTGGTGATCGTCGGCATGGACAGGGAGAGCGGGATCGCCACCCGGCCCTCCATCCATGCCTCGTGATAGGAGAACGAAAGCTTGCCGCCCTGCAGGTGGTGGAGCCACCCAACCGGTCTGCCAGCGATATGGACGTCGAGGGTGTCGATGGGGTTCACCATGATCATCGTCACCTAGAGCTTGTAGGGAATCTCGTCGTCATCATCGTCGACATGCCGTTCATCGGCATTATGATGATGATCAGCAGCCGCCGTCGGCGCCGTCGGGATCTGAAAGTCCAGTTCCACACCAAGCGTGGTCAGCGCCAGCAGCACGTTGCCGATCTCGGCGCTGGGCTTGCCGTTCTCGATCCACGACACCCACGTCTGCGTGGTGTTGATCACCTTGGCCAAGGCAGCCTGGGACAGGCCGCGCCGGGTGCGGGCCTCCTTGATCAGGATACCAATGTCGCGAGCTGTTCTGATCTTCATGGCCTATACGATTCTGCATGAGCTAGCCCGATATAGGACCGTATATGACGGGTGTCAATATACGTTTATATATCAATTCACCGCTATATAGGCTCCCATATCGGCAGTTCCCATATACGAGCCGATATAAACTTATTGCGCCATGCAAACATTTTCGGCATGTGCGATCAAACCTTTCGACACGGTACCAAGACCGCGCGCTGGTCGAGAACTGGAACGACGTTGTTGGGGCCGGGACCGGACTGTCAGGTCTTCGCGACGGTTACGCAGAAAGCAGCCGTTCTACAGTCGACCCAATTTCAGCCGTTTACGATTGGGGCTGAACATCCCGATAGCTGCTGTTGGATCGGTTACGCAAGCGCCCGCGATTTTTACTAAGGCCGGGACGACGACCTCGTGCGTGAACGGCGTGCGCGCTTCACCGGATTTAGAGCTTCGATGCTTCTAAGGTGGCGGACGACCTCGTCTGTCAACCCTTCACGAAAGTAGTGTCGGTCGCCTGGTCCATCGCCGAAAAACTGCTTATAGCGGCGTATAGTTTCTTCCGCCGCTTTCGTGCTGCCGCCCGTTATGACGGTAATATCGGGTGGGATACCCTCGGTCAGTTGAACGCGTTTGAGTAGGTATTTGAACTCGAAGTCTGCTGGCGGCATGGAGTATCCGAAGAATACCCAGTGAATCGCAGTTTTCAGATGTGCTTCCGCGGTCCGCCAAGTTGCAGCGTGCATTGCGAAATCTAGCGCTTTGCGATAGCTGAAAGTTGCTATCCTCGTGCCGAGTGACTGTGAACCACAATGCGGACAGTGAGGCTTTATTGACTTGGGCAACGAGCCCTTATGCGATGGCCCAAATACGGCGCGCCAGTCTCTCTCTTGAAACAGGGTCTGCGCCACACGCTCCGTGTCAGTTGACGGCACCCAGAACAATTCGCGGCACGCGTCGCAGTAAAGCCAATTTATCGATCCATGTGGCTTCAGAAGGTGGAGCGTCCTTGTCCCCAAATCTGCCGAGCGTCTTCTGCGCACAACGTCATCTTCGAGGCGCGTCGGCGTGGCATTGCAGCCGTACTCGACGTTGCGTACCTCTTGCCGCAACTCGATGCCTCTTTCGAAGACCATATCCCAATTCATACTCAAGACGGCCGTGTTATCCAATTTGAGGCCATCAAACAGAGCGTTGAGCAGCTTCGAATCCGCGCCACGGCGCTTCAATTGCTTATTGTAAGCCTGCTGGAGCATTCGGACGATACGGACAATCATCGCCCGCCGAACCACGCGAAGATCTGCCGCAGAGTAAAGGGGCCCGAGGTGATGCCCGGAGTTGGCAGACTGGTCGACCAGAGTAAAAATGTCCTCAAGTTCCGGCCACTTGTCATCAGGGGTAGTGGAACCATCGTTGAAGGTTTTATCCACGAATTCCCGGAGGAACGCCGCCTGCGCGGCGCTAGGTCCGTTATCCTTCAGACCATCTAAATCCAAGAGGCGCTCGGTAAACTCGCTGGCTAATGGCAAGCCTGCATTCTTCGCGAACCCAGCACCGACAACCAAAACAACGCCCGCTTCAAAATCCATCACGATACTCCAGGCCTGATGACTTCATATTCTTGAAGTTCTACTTCGGGTCGCATCCTGCCCGAAAGCCGCCGTTTCGCAATCCACCCCATTTCGCCCGCGATTGGCACAGCGGCAGCAACCGACCCATTCTTACCGTTCGCAACACAGTAGTTACTGGGTGGGGACCGGCCATTCCTTCGGTTTTGCCAAACGGCAGAACTGGCGATCCGCCAGGCAGCTTCGGGCTGGCGTGTTAGTTACGCGATACGTCGGAGCGAGTGCGTTCCATACTCCTCCGAACGCAGACCGATCGCGGTCACCCATTCGTCGACCAGGCGCGCGTACTGCCTTGTGCTCATGTGGCGTGCATGATCGACGCGGCTCGGGAAATCCTCGACCGAGCCTCCACGTCGTTGGAGCCAAACCAGAAGGCTGGCTCTTACGTCGTTAGTGATCTCGAACTGAACCGGCCGCCCCGTCTTTTGCTGAACAACGATCGCGCGGGTCCTTATCTCCGGTCCGGCGACGACATCGCGAATCCTGACCTTGGCCAGGTCACAGCCGCGAAGCTTGCTATCGATTGCCAGATCGAATAGCGCACGGTCCCGAACGCGCCTCTCGCGATCGAGGAAAAAGCGAATAGCCCAAATCTGCTTCTGGGTGAAAGGACGCTTGGTGCCGACCTTCTTCCCAGCATTCCAGGCTGCGTGCTGGCGGCTGGCATCGTCAAATTGAGAATGGCCCATGTCATTCTCCTCGGCCGTGATTGGCCGAGAGAGAAGAACGTCGCAGGACACTGCCGCTCATGGGGCCGGCAGCGAACTGTCAGCTATTGGGAGCAAACCGCGCAATGCGGTCGTTCCGCTCAAGCCGGGACGAGCCAAACGAGTTGCAATCCCGGTCATTGGTGAAGCGCCGACATCGCTTGTCCGAACATTTTCCATCTTATTTACTTGCTCTGGTGTTCCAGGGTCTGATCGAGCATCCCGCGCCACAGCGCAAACCAATCGCGGCTCGAGCAATCGTCGGAAACCGCCGTTCGCCGCTGTCCAGCGTCACATCGCTAAGCCCTGCTCGCGCGTTTATGTCGCTGAAACGGCCGGCCGAATCTCACCAGCAACAATACGGCGGAAGAGCCACAGAATGACCGGGCAAACCAGGAGCACGGCGGCGCCGAAGTCGAGCGCGGCGCTCGCGCCGCCCAGCCACGTCGAGAGCTTTCCACCGATCGCCGGTCCAACCGGGCTCCCGGCATAGAAAACCGTGTAGAATATTCCCATTCCGATCGACCGCGTCTTCCGCTCGAGCACAAGCGCAGACAGGCTGATGATCGCGCCGGCGGGCAGGCCGCAGACGATCCCAAGGGCAACGACGATGGGAAGCACCGCGTCGCTTCGCGACAGGAGCAGCGTCAGCAGCGCGAAGGCGATACAGCCTGTGACGACCACGGCGTCGCCGCGTTTGGTCTGGTCGGCGAGGAAGCCCCCGAAAGGAACCGAGAGCACAGCGAGCCAGAGCACGATGCTAATCGTCGATCCAGCTGTCGTGCTGGACCAGCCTCGCTCGACGAGCATCGATGGTCCGAAACTGAAGATCATTGCAAGACCGATATTATAGAGACACCAGATCGAGCCGGCTACAATCACGGCATAGATCGCTTTTGCGGTCAGACTGCCGCGCTCGCCTTCCGCAGAAACTGGGGTGGCCGGCGAACGATAGATAAAGGCGATGAAGCCGAATCCGATCAGAATCAGGCCTGCGACAGCAAGGTTGACGGCATGGAGCCCGAACCTCTCTCCGATCGCTGGCAACAGCATGAGCGCGATTGCGATGCCAGCCGGCCACGAGTTGACGAAGATGGCCATCGCTGTGGCTATTTCCCGGCCAGTAAACCAGTCGGCGACCATCTTGGTCATCTGAACGCTCAAGAGTATGCCACCAGTGCCGGCAATCAGTCGGCCTGCGATCTGCATGCTCCATGACGCCGACGAGGTCATCATTAATTCGCCTGCCAGCATCATCAGCAGCCCGGCGAGGACCGTCGTCTTGTCACCATAGCGGCGGCCGATCGTCCCGCCGGGCAAGGCAAGCAGGACGCCCGGCGCAAAATAGATGCCGATAAGGATACCGACATCGGCCAAACTCACACCGAGACTTCGGCTGAGCTGCGGCGCGACGGGCCCTACGCTCCCAAATTGAAAGGCGAAGGCGGCACGAGCGACAAACAAAACAGTAAGAATGGTCCAGCGGCTTCGCACTTGGATCCTCCCCAACCACCGTAACATCATAGTTGATTAGGGTTGATCTGGATAAGGAGGCGCTGGAGAGTTCCGTGCTTGAGCTCAGACGAGCTGCTAATCCAGGCCGGCGAGAGGCACCAAGGCCCGCGGAAGCCGAAACGAGTGCTGGCGGGCTCTGCGGCGCCGCTCCGGCTGCGGAGCTTGCGCCATTATATTGGATACGTGTAATAAATCCATGATCTGGCCATTGAGTGGACATCTGACTTCGTAGGGCGCACTTCGAAAGCCGCCAGTCCGCTTCCCACCATTGCCCGTCACGATTTACCCTAGGGTAAATCGCCGCTTTCGAGACACAATAGTGCGGGTCTGAAGCAGAGATTGGGCGCATTGCCGCGCGGCGGCATTTAGGCCGACAGCGGAATGGCGGCTTTTGGCGCAATGCGGGCAAGCGGCTTTCAGATCGGGGACAGTGACGGCTCCAGCTACGGAGCCGAGCTGAAGGCGCTCCAAGAGGAAATTAAGGCAGTCGATCGCGCCATCCAAGACGAGAAGCAGCTGGCCTTGGCCCTTGAGAGCGCGGCTCAATCCCGCCGACCGGCCAAACCGAGAATCGTGAAGGGAACATAGAGGCAGATACAGCCCTTGGCGCCCCTCGCGTCGATCGCCTGCGGCAGCCGATCCGAATAGCGCCGGCCGGCCACGCGCACCGATAGGCGCGTGTCGCTCACGGACGAACGCGGATGATCGTCTTTCCCGTGCGTCGCTCGGTCGGGTTGAAGGCGGCGACGGCGTTACCAAGAACCTTGTGTGATGGGCAATAGGCTCGGATCAACTGTTTGCCTGAGGCAGATCGCCCATTGGTTCAAACATCGGCGGGCAAATTGCCTTGCGCGACTTTGGAAGACATATAGCGCGTTCGGAACTTGTGGGATCATGAGGTTCGGAGCAATTCATTTCTGACCGAATCGACTAATATTGGCCATACATCAATGCCCGCGAACAAGAGATGCGGTGGATCTGGCAATGGCTTCGCAACTAGGCGTTAGAGGTATAGATTCAACATCCACGTTCTACTCGCGCTTTTTCACTCTTTTGTTGCTCCGCTCAAAGCGGCAGTTGTAACGAATTCGTGCCGCTAAGCTGCTGCAAGCGGTTCAGATGGCGAGATTGAAATAATCTGCGGCCCTGTTGGAAATCGTGCAAGATAGTTTTCTTTGCGAGGCGATTCGCACAAACAGCTATTAGCACCTGTGAGGGCTTGGTTCTTGAATATACTATCCTACAATCCAGGTCACGATGGCGCAGTTGTCTACCTAAAGGACGCGCGCCTGATGTTCTCGATCGAGTCGGAGAAAGACTCGCACTACCGAAATTCTCAGTTGTCCATCTCCCACGTCTTGGATTCTATCGGAGAGATCGGAGAATTGCCGGACGTCATCTGCATGGGAGGCTGGTGGCCCTATGATCACCATGAGTATCTATTCGGATCACTAAGGAATTCTGGATACCGGGGTATTTCGACCGATCAGTCGATCATCCAGAAGGGCCGCTTCTTCAAAGGTAAAGTCGACTATTTTTCGTCAACCCATGAGCGCTCCCATATTCTTTGCGCATTCGGCATGTCCCGCATCCCCAAAGGCACCCCATTTTATGCACTGGTTTGGGAAGGAGATATCGGGGCGTTCTACGAAGTGGATGCAGAGTTCCACATTACGCCACTCGGCGACGTCCTGAAACAACCGGGCAATCGATATGGAATGCTCTACGGCCTAGCAGACCCGACTTTCCCGAAAGATGGGCCTTATCCTCGCGCCACGGATGCTGGGAAACTTATGGCTCTTGCGTCGTTCTCGACGCGCAACCAGCCCACGATCGAGGAGAAGAAATTGCTCAGGTTTCTGCTCGATGGCCAATACAGGAAGCTAAGCGATTACGAAAACATCGACAATGCCCCGCATCTAAACTCAGGACTCGACGATCCAGAGTTTCGCAACTTCGCTGGCATATACAGCGATGCCATCTTCGACGTTTTTCACAAGTTCGCGCGAGCGAACATGAAGAGGGGCCTGCCCCTAGTCATTGCAGGCGGCTGTGGCCTTAACTGCGACTGGAATTCGAAATGGGTGGAAACGGGACTGTTCGAGGAGGTTTTTGTCCCGCCTGTCGCGAACGATTCCGGTTCCGCCATAGGCACCGCGATCGACGCTCAGCTGCACTTCACGGGCAATCCGAAGATAGGTTGGGATTTGTACTCAGGCTTGGCCTTCCAAGAACGGGGGCGTTTCGATGCGAGCAAGTACGACGTCTACAATATCGATTATACGAAGATTGCCGATCTCCTAGCCGGCGGCCTAATTCTAGGATGGGTCAACGGCAGGTACGAGATCGGCCCACGTGCGCTTGGCAATAGATCAATCTTGGCTGCTCCATTTCGAGACGACACCAGGGTGCGATTGAACGAAATCAAGCAACGAGAGCAGTTCCGCCCAATAGCACCCGTTTGCTTGAGAGATGATGCCGAAGCTTGGTTCGGCTGTGACCACGATAGCCCCTATATGTTGTTCACGTATCGCACGACGACTGATGCACTGGCAGCAGTAACGCATGTGAACGGGACGGCCCGCATTCAAACAGTAACACCCGTCTCAAACGCCCGTCTTCATGACCTTCTGGCCGCCTTCAAAGAAAGGACAGGCTTTGGGGTGTTGTGCAACACATCTTTGAATTTCAATGGAAAGGGATTCATCAACAACATCATCGATCTGAACGCATACGTTACAGACCATGGTCTTGACGGGTTTGTGCTTGAAGGGAAATCTTACATTCTCAAGTCATCTGAACATTATCAAGGGTATCTCAGGAGTTCGGACAGGAAGCCCGTGTGAGATGAGACAAATGCAGAGTTACCCACCGGGCTTTGAGAACGATGAGACACTTCGATCAACCTGCATCCGCCAGATCACTCTGCGGCAGATGGATCGATCAACGCAAGGAGCAATCGTCGCCACTTCCAATTCCTCGTCAATCCCGAAAACGCTTATCCAGTACTGGCACGACCATAGCGATCTCCCCGACGACGTTCGGGCCTGTCTCGACAGCTGGAAACGACTTGGCGATGAAGGATTCTTCTTTCGGCTTTTTGATGATGCCTCCGCCGCGGAATATATCGCAGACTGGTACGGGCCCAGGGAAATCGCAGCATTCGCTCGTTGTCGGCACCCGGCGATGCGCAGCGACTATCTTCGGATGTGCTTCGTGCTCGCAGAGGGGGGCATGTACGTGGATGCCGATGACGTGCTGCTGGGTGATGGTTGGCGACGCATATTCGATGACGGCAAATTGAAGATACAGCCGCTCTGCTACGACTTGGCGACCAGCAGGATGGTGCCAGCTTCTCAAATTTGGGGGGCTGATCTGCCTACACAGGGGCGAGTATTCTATGTCAACAACGATCCGATCGCAGCTCCGGCGCGGCACCCCGTCCTGGTTCAGGCACTTGCTCGCGCCACTAGAAAACTGCTGAGTGATGATCCGCTCCCAGAAATTCAAGGAACGACAGGCCCTGGTAACCTGACCCTGGTCCTGGCTGCACACGCAAATGCTTTGACTATCGCTGGCTATCCTTTCGATTTCGAATTGCTACGCGATTGGGAGGAAATCGCGGAAACCAAATGGGACCTTTCCTACCGTGGCGACGCGAGGAATTGGCGCAACGTCGACGGGTCAGGGTTTTGAATTTCTTTGGGCCTTGCGATGAACCTTAGCAAAGCGTCTTGTTTCCTACATAACTTCATCTTCCGAGCTGCACGTGCTGCAGCGTGCGTCCTGCCGGGTGGTCGAATGGTTGCATTCGGTACTCGGGACGACCAGATCGGGGCAATTCTGGTCGTGAATCTCACCCGGCAACCCCGACGGTGGCGCCGAGTTATCCGCGAACTTCGCCGCTTCCGAATGGCCGATGGATCCCCACTTACCTCGATAGTCAACAGGTTCGCTGCTATCGACGCCCGCGATGGCCGTGCGATTGCAGCGACGGCGGATGTCGATCCCAATTATCGCATAGGAGACCAACTATATGTCCAGCCGGACAAGAGGCTGGCAGAGTGTTTTAGCGCCAATGAACCAGTGATGATGACCCGTCAGGAAACTGCGGTCGCGCGGTCGCACATAGAGGTCTGGAAGAGCATCGCAAAGGGCCCCCACAAGTTCGTGTTGGTACTTGAAGATGACATCTGGTTTCGCCGGGGAGCTGCGGCGGCCGTGGATAGCGGTTGGCAGGCTGCACTGCAGCGCTGCCGGATCGAAGGTGGACCACGTCTCCTATATCTCTCCTACTCTGATGCTGGCGGAACAGCGGAACGTGCTGATGTTTGCGACGCCCTGTTCAGGCCGGTGCGCGGGCTTTGGTTCCTATCGGGCTATGTTTTGTCAAAAGAAGGAGCAGTTGCACTACTGAAAGCAATGCCAGTCATCGGTCCGGTGGATATGTGGATCAACTATCGCTTCGACGAACTCCAGGCACTCGCGCTTTCCACTCCATCAATCCTCCAAAGACACGACAGCGGGTCCGACAACTCCTACTCCGTCCTACCGTTCCTGGCTCGGGCGGGAATCGTCGACGCAGGTTCAGGCGACATGCCCTCCAATCGGATTCGTGTCGAGCCGCTACTGGCTTGGACAAAACTTGGCGAGCGGGACGGCCTTGCCATGGCATTGTCGATGTTGGGACTACGTGTCCGCGTATTCGACGGTCACGAGAACCAAATCGATGCAGCGGAGCTTTCTTCCCTATTTGATGAGTTTGACGCTCTTGTCGACCCACCGCTTTCGCGGCGCGCATTATCGGCCGCGTTGGCGAACGCCGACCTCAAATTCGTTTTCGAACCTGACGCCCCGAAACGGGTCGGCATCAACTTGGACGACATTCCTGCGCCCCGGACCGCAGTTCTGTCGCTAGATTGCACAACCATCGAACGCTGGGAACCACTCTGCACCTTTTTGGGTCTCGCCGAACCGGTTGAGGCCTTCCCGCTTGGCGCCTCTCGAAGTTTGAGGGTTTTTCGAGATGATCGTCCTTACGTAGAACGCAAGTCCGGACCTGCACCGAAGAAAAGTATCAATTTGATTGACGATTCGCCATGGGTCCTGCCGCCTCATCCTGATTGGCCATTACGCCCTCAGGGCGCGCGACGCCATGAGAGCTCCGGTAGCCGCATCATCCATGCAGATATGAGCTCTGCTTCGCCCGAGTTACCCAGTGTAGTAGAGACGTTCCCAGGCAACTTGGCCACATTCGCGCACGAAACCATCACCTATCAGGATAGCGGAGCCAATATCTCAATCAGTGTGGCCGAAGCGGGGCTACGTCCTTATCGATCAGGTGCCTTTGCATCCAGGCGGTCCTTTGAGCAGGGGCGCTTCGAAGCTGGGATAAGGGCAGCGCGCGGATCTGGTCTCGTTACAGGATTTTTTCTTCATCGCAGCGACCCTCGACAGGAAATAGACGTCGAACTTGCAGGCGGTGATCCTCGCCGAATGTTGGTCAACGTATATTTCAACCCAGGCGATGATGGCTCCAACATGAGCTTCGGGTATCGAGGAACTCCATGCCATATTGACCTAGGTTTCGACAGCACATTGGACATTCATATGTACGCCATCGACTGGCAGCCAGGCCGTATCGTGTGGTCTGTCGATGGCAAAGTTGTCCATGAACGTGTTGGTTGGGACCCTACGCCGATTCCGCACCTTCCAATGCGTTTGCATGCAAATTTATGGGCGCCGCGATCAGAAAAGCTTGCAGGGCAAGTTGACAAAGCTACTCTGCCGTCAACTGCGGCATTCCGAAACATATCCGTGTTTGGGACTATGGATGACCGCCAAAGATCTCCATATATGGCACCGCAATTGGTCGACTTGAATGAGCCCTAGGTGTTTGATCCCAGGCTTTGATGGTGCATACTTTTCGTCCGAATCAAAGGATGCGCTATGGGCCAGGTTCTTCATGGGAGCGCCACGACGACAGAGGCGATCCGTCGAGCGATACAGCAT
>NZ_JAMYSN010000023.1:0-88584 GCF_040321955.1 Mesorhizobium sp. M0217
CAAACCCCTATCGCCGCCCGTCTGGGGGGCTCGTATTTGTTTAAAACACCCCGGCGGGGGGGGGGCAATACGGCATTAAGCGGGCGCGCTTTACGCGCGCCGTCCATTGCAAACAGCAGACTGACTTTTCAGAGGCTGCCTGGTTCAGGCTTTGGGTTTGCGCTTCGTCACCTTGGCCGCGGCGGCCGGAACGGCCGGCTTGCGGCCGAGGCCCGAGGACTTGGCCAGTGCCGAACGGGTCGCGGAGTAGTTCGGCGCCACCATCGGATAGTCCGACGGCAAGCCCCATTTGCCACGATATTCCTCCGGGCTGAGACCATGGTCGGTCATCAGGTGGCGTTTCAGCGACTTGAATTTCTTGCCATCTTCCAGACAGACGATGTGGTCGGGAAACACCGACCGCTTCGGATTGACAGCGGGGTTCAGCGCGGGGCTTTCCACGGCGGCAATGCTGCCCAGCTTGCGCACCGATGCGCTGACGCTGGCGATCAGATCCGGCAGGCCGGACGCAGGGAGAGGATTGTTGCCGACATAGGCCGAGACGATGTCAGCAGTCAGTTCAATAGCGGTCTTGCTGTCGATGGTGTGCAATTCTGTTTCTCCCGCCGGTCATGAAGTTGCCGGCTTTTTTTAAGACTTCTCTTGATGTATCGACCTAGCTGCACCCCCCAACGGGTCGCTAAGTCTCAATAAACGATCAAGAATCGGAACAGGAGGATGTTTCCACAACAGGTTGCAACGTTGCAAATTAGAAAATCTAATACTTGGAAACGGCCGACTTCGCGCCAGCAGATTTCAACTGCACGGACCCGGCAGGTTTGGAGTCGGCCAGTATCTCCAGAATGCGCTTCCAGCGGGCGCACCGGCCGAAATCTTTTTGCTCTATCGCCTTTTCGGCCTTCATGGCGGCGTAGAGCGGCGCCTCGGCGCCGAACTCCTTGAGCAGCCAGAATGCTTCCTGTCTGGCGAGGCGTTCATCGTCGTCAAGCATGTTCAGCCTCCGAGCGTTCTATGCCCACCGCAATACAGCTGCCGATGACGAGGACCGCACCGGCTATCGCGGTCAGCGTCAGCCTTTCGCCCGACAGCGTCAGCAGCAGCGTCGATGCGATCGGCGTCAGATAGGCGATGACCGCAACCTTGCCGCCGCCTTCAAGCTTCAAGGCGCGCGACCAGAAATAATATCCCAGCCCCATCGGGCCGGCGCCGAGATAGAGGCCAAGCAGGAGGTGCTCGCTGGATGGCCAGGCTGCGCCGTCGTGAATACACCATAGCAAGGTCAGGCCGACGCCGACCAATGCCGAAGGCAAAAGCAAACGCTCCGACGGTGTGGCCAGGCGGGCGACCGCAATCGAATAGAAGGCCATGCACAGCGCCGAGCCGAAGGCAGCGAGATAGCCGACGATGCTGCCCTGGAGAAAAGGCTGGCCGCGACCACCCGAGATCACCAGCGCCACGCCGACAAAGCCGAACACGGCAGTCAATCCCAGCAGCACGGGGCGTTGCCGCTTGCCCAGCACGATGACCGCCGCCGCGACCATCAGCGGCCAGGTGTAGGCGACGAGATTGGCCTCGATCACCGGCATGGAGGCAAAGGCGATGTATTGCAGCACCATGGTGCCGACCAGGCCAATAAAGCCGACCGCGACCGGCGCCAGGGTGCCGTCAGCACCCTTGGCAAAGGCTGCGTCTTGCGTGTCCCCCTTCCGGCTCGCCAGATGGATGACGGCGAACACCAGAGCCGCTCCACAAAACTGCAGCAACTGCACGAGCGACACCGGATGGCTGGCCAGCAGGGATTTGCCGACCAGCGCGTTGGTCGACCACAGGGCGACCGCGCCGGCGGCGAAGACCAGGGCCGACGGCGAGCCCGATCCACCCCGGAATCGCCGAGACGGTGCCTTGTCCTTATCGCCGACCATGATGTTACCGACGGCCAAACAGGCGTCCACTTCTATGCTCTGGCTACCATGATTCCCTTGATCCGCCCGGGACCGGCGCATCGGTCGCCGCCGCAACCGGACGCTCTTCCTCGAAGCGGCGATAGGCCGGCAGCTGGTTCGTCCAGACGTCTTCGGCCAGTTCGTTGACCCATTCGCGATCGTGATCATTGTCGGCTGCGAGATAGAACATGCGATTGTCGTCGACGTAGGGCTTGGCCACAGAGCGCTGGTTGAGGACCAGCGTGACGCGTGAGCCGAGCTGGATCGGCGCGGTGCGGTGCAGCACACCGAGAAACTGACCGAGTGTGGCGTAGTTCATCTTGTGGTCGATGCGCATGACCTGGTTGCGCGGAATCTCGCGGCCGGATTCAAGGATGGCGCGGCCGGTCTCGGAATCGTCGCAGTAGATTTCGAGATGGCCGCCGACCAGCGGATTGCTGATCGACAGCGGAATGAGTTCGGTGACCGGGACACCGTCGCAATGCCAATCGACGGCGCCGTCCTTGGGATTCATGAAAGTGACGGTCGAGCCGACGATCGACAGCGGATAGGGCTCGAGCTTGGTGCCCATCATGTCGGACAGACGTTCCAGGCGCAGCTTGTCATGCAGCAGTTCCTTGATCTCCGGGATGAAACGGTCGGCGCCGGTGATGAAGGTCAGATCGAGGTGCTTGTGCACGGCGTGGCTGGCCTTGAGCTTCAACGCCGCCTCTTCGATCGCCGCCAGCAGCGCCGGGTCGTAGCCATGCAGATACTGCGCAACGCCGAAACCCGACACTTTCCAGGCCGTCTCATGACCGATAATGGCTTCTCGGCTCATCGCGTAGCGCAGTTCAGGTATGGTATGGGCGTTCATTCTACTTCTCCAGGATGGGGGCATCACTTGGTAAACTGTCAATTAATTTCCCCACCCCTGTAAAATTAGGAATGCTGGTGCTAGTGTAAGCCCAGCTTAAGGTCGAAACGCGTGCGTCTGCTCAGTCAGGTCAACCTCAATTCGCTGAAGATTGTCGAAAGTGCCGCCCGGCACCGTAACTTCACGCGCGCCGGCGAAGAGCAGTTTATTACTGCTTCCGCCGTCAGCCAGCGCGTCAAAAGCCTCGAGGAACAGCTGCGCTTCAAGATCTTCCAGCGCGGCGGCAATGCGGTGTCGCTGACGCCCGAGGGCGAGACCTATGTGTCGCGCGTTCGCGAGGCGCTGGAGCGCATCGTGGCGGCCAGCATGGAGGCGACCGGACAGTCGCAGGCACATGTGCTGAAGATTTCGGTGCTGCCGACGTTCGCGGCGCGCTGGCTGTTTGCCCGCCTGCCGCTGTTCCAGCGGCAATATCCCGAAATCGAAATGCGGGTCTCGACCTCCTACGCCACCAATGAGTTCGCCACCTCCGAGTTCGACCTCGAGATCCGCTATGGCGACGGCAGCTTTCCCGACCTCAAGGCAGACCTGCTGTTCAAGGAGGATTTGACGCCGGTGTGCAGCAGGAAGCTGTTCCACGAGGTTCTCGGCGACAGGCCGCCGTCAAAGGTGACGCCCGACGACCTCAGGCATTTCACGCTGCTGCATTCCGACACCTGCACGCAGAACTGGCAGTCGTGGCTGGGTTTTGCCGGCGCGAGTTCCGTGCTCGGCGAGACCAAGAGCATCTATTTCGATTCCTGCATGATGTCCTATGAGGCGGCCAATGCCGGCATGGGCTTTGCAGTCGCCAACCGCGCCTATATGGCGAGCGAGATCCGCGCAGATAGGCTGGTGGCGCCGTTTGCCGTGCATCACCCCAACACCGCCGGCTGGTATTTCGTCTGCCCGGTCACCGCGCCCTACACGCGCAAGGTGGAACTGTTCAAGCAGTGGATAATGGCCGAGGCGGCGCTGACGCAGTGCCAGTTGGACGCCGGGATTGCCGGCGGCCCGGTGCTGCGGCAGGCGATGGCCTGAGGTCGGATTCTTTCCGCGGCCTTGCGGGATTTGCGGCCGTTTCAGCTGGTTTTGCGCAGACGGCACGAGCAGAACCGGCACGAAAACTGCCACCTCATGACGCAGGCGAGAGACTCAGCTATCTTCGGTTGTTGCGGCGGACCTGATATCCGCCTGGCCGGCGCTATCAGCTCACCTCCCAAGCGGCGCCGGCCTTCTTCTCCTGAAAGCCATTTCTCGTCTCCCGCCGGAAAACGATCATTGCGCCGGCTGATCGCCGCTGGCCGCCGGCTTTGGCGCCGAATCCGTCTGCGGAGTTTGATCGAGCACCGGGGCTTTGGTTGGCTGGATGTCGCCGTCGCAGGCGGCGAGCGCCAAGCTGGCGGCTAGCAGAATCAGAAGCCTCTTCATGGCGACCTCCTAGGTCTGCCCTCTCCTTCGTAAGGCAACGAGGTGGTTCGGCTTTGGTTGCACGCTCGCAAACGACGCCGCGTCGGCTGGAACCAAACGGCGGCTCTGAGGTTGGTTGCCCAAAGGAGATCGCGCCATGATCCGTCTGCTCATTACCGGCCTTTTCGCTTACGCGACCTATCGCATCGCCAAGGAGATCATCAAGGACGTGCCCGACAATTTCGATCCGTTGCCGGTGCCTGGCGACGAACGCGCCGCCTTGCGGCGCCAGTCGGCGGCAACGGGTGTCGCGCCACGGCGGTAAGGGCGACTTCCGCCCGTTGCGAACAAAGCGGAAACGATGCTTGATAGGCGATGACCATCGCCATCAATGATTCGTCCTTGCAGCCCGCCTATCTGGCGAAGCTCAACGCCGAGCAGCGGCTCGCCGTCGAACATGGCGACGGCCAGATCGCCGGGCCGCTGCTGGTGATCGCCGGCGCCGGCTCCGGCAAGACCAACACGCTCGCCCACAGGGTTGCGCATCTGATCGTCAAGGGGGCTGATCCCAGACGCATTCTGCTTATGACATTCTCGCGCCGCGCCGCCACCGAAATGGCTAGGCGGGTCGAACGCATCGCCGGCGAGGTGCTGGGCCGAGACGCGTCCGTCATCGCCGATGCGCTGGCCTGGGCCGGCACGTTTCACGGCATCGGCGCCAGGCTGCTGCGTGACTATGCGCTGACGATCGGCCTCGACCCCGCCTTTACCATCCATGACCGCGAGGATTCCGCCGACCTGATGAATCTTGCCCGGCATGAGCTTGGATTCTCGAAGACCGAAAGCCGGTTTCCGACCAAGGGCACCTGCCTGGCGATTTATTCGCGCGCAGTAAACGCGCAAGCGCCGCTCGGCGAGGTGCTGGGTTCGGCCTTTCCCTGGTGTGCCGGCTGGACCGAACAACTGAAGGCGCTGTTCGCCCGATATGTCGAAGCCAAGCAGGCGCAGAACGTGCTCGATTACGACGACCTCCTGCTCTACTGGGCGCAGATGGCCGCCGAGCCGGAGATCGCGGCGCATCTCGGCTCGCGTTTCGACTATGTGCTGGTCGACGAATACCAGGACACCAACCGGCTGCAGGCCTCGATCCTTTCGGCGCTGAAGCCGGACGGCGCCGGACTGACGGTGGTGGGCGACGACGCGCAGTCGATCTATTCGTTTCGCGCCGCCGAAGTGCGCAACATCCTCGATTTCCCGCAACAATTCGCGCGAGCCGCCGATGTCATCATGCTGGAGCGCAACTACCGCTCGACCGAGACCATTTTGGCGGCAGCCAATGCGGTCATCTCGGAGGCATCGGAGCGCTTCACCAAGAACCTCTGGTCGCAGCGCAAATCCTCCCAAAGGCCGAAACTGGTCAGCGTGCGCGACGAGGCGGAGCAGGCGAACTATGTCTGCCAGGCCATCCTGGCCGAGCGCGAGGCCGGCACGGTGCTGAAATCGCAGGCGGTGTTGTTTCGCGCCTCGCACCACAGCGGCCCGCTGGAGATCGAATTGACGCGCCGCAACATCCCCTTCGTCAAGTTCGGCGGGCTGAAATTCCTCGACGCCGCCCATGTAAAGGATGTGCTTTCGGTGCTGCGTTTTGCCGAGAACCCGCGCGACCGCGTCGCCGGCTTCCGCGTGCTGCAGCTGCTGCCCGGCATCGG
The DNA here is from genome assembly GCF_040321955.1 of Mesorhizobium sp. M0217. NCBI lineage: Bacteria > Pseudomonadati > Pseudomonadota > Alphaproteobacteria > Hyphomicrobiales > Phyllobacteriaceae > Mesorhizobium > Mesorhizobium sp. M0217. Next base: position 5,958 of record NZ_JAMYSN010000023.1, read on the forward strand.
CCCTTCGGCGGCGAGCACCATCGTCGAGACCATGGCGACATCGCTCGACGAGGAAATGGGACTGGCCCGCTACCGGCCGCCGCAACGCGCGGCTGAGGACTGGCCAGCCTTCGTTGCGCTTTATTCCGGCCTGCGCGCCCGGTCGGGGAAATGGCCGGCCGATCTCGAACAGGTCAGGCTGTGGTACGAGCCGCATCTTGAGCGCATCCACGAGGATGCGACGACGCGGCGAGCCGACCTCATGCAGCTCGAGCAGATCGGTTCAGGCTATGCTTCGCGCGAGCGCTTCCTGACCGAGCTGACGCTGGATCCACCGGATGCGACCAGCGACCAGGCCGGGCCACCGCACCGCGACGAGGACTATCTGATCCTGTCGACCATTCATTCGGCCAAGGGCCAGGAATGGAAGAACGTCTTCGTGCTCAACACCGTCGATGGCTGCATCCCGGCCGATCTCGGCGTCGGCACCAAGGAAGACATCGAGGAGGAGCGCCGGCTGCTTTACGTCGCGATGACGCGGGCCAAGGACGGCCTGCATCTGGTGACGCCGCAGCGCTTCTTCACTCACGGCCAGGCAGCGCGCGGCGACCGCCACGTCTATGCCTCGCGAACCCGTTTCATCCCGGCCTCGATCCTCGGCGCCTTCGAGCAGACGTCGTGGGCAAGCGTCCACGCCAAGGACGATCCGCGCCACAGACCTGAAGTCCGCGTCGACCTCGGCGCCCGCATGCGCGGCATGTGGAAATAGCCGCAACCGCGAATGCCGGCAGGGAGCGACCTCAAGAGCAAATCGTCCTGTCATGGCATCTCTCAGGGAACCTCGGGCCGCCAGCCGCGTTTTCTGGCGTCCAACCCGCGATCGGAGGGCGGCGGCCGCCGCCCTTCCGCCCATCCAGAGAGGCCAGAATGCACGACGCGATGTTCTTCACCCCGGTTGCCGTTAGCGTTGGCGCCGGCCACAAACGCATGCTCGCCTCGCTGTTCGAGATGCATGATTTCCTGACCGAATTTCCGCCGTCACGCCGGCGCCTGAGCTATGGCGCGGCCGTGCGGGCGTGCGAGGCAGCGCGCGCCGGCGAAATCTCGACCGAGGCCGCACGCGATGCCCTGATCACCTTTGCAGTCACGGCAGGCATCCTCTGGCCCGCGGTCCAGCCGGCCGTCTCGGTCAAGCCGGTCGCACACGGTTATGGCGGCTACGCCGTCTGAGACGGCCGGGACCGGGCCTGCCCAGCAAAAAGATACTCGGACTTGCCGGCAGACGTCGGCGAGGCCTGTGCCAGCCTTGCCGACGGGGCGGTCTGTTCGGTGTTGCCGACAAAGAGTTGATCGCCGACAAAGGGATAGGCAAGCTGCCGATGATAGAGCGAGGGAACCGGGTCATCGGCGCCGTATTTCTGCGGCATCCTGTCGGGCATGAACAATGTGCCTCCCAGCATGTCGAGCAAAGGGCAGCTGCCCGGCGAAATTCTTGTCCCAGGCTTCGCGCTCATTGGCATGATGCCAGTGATGAAATTGCGGCGACGCCAGCAGCCATTTCAACGGTCCGACCCTGATACGCGTGTCGAATGGATGAACAGCGACTGCCACTGATAGACCAATGTGAAGATCAGTATGGCGGGGGTCGAAAATCGAGCGCGAAGACCGGCAGGAACGACGCCGATTTGGTCAGGATCTGGTCGACAGGATGGACGCGGTGCGCTGCCAGCCAATCCATCCATCTCCTCGATGCTGTGGTGGATTGAATGGAAGCGCCACAGGAACGGGACGGCGTGAAAGGCGCGATGCGACAGGTAGAAGCCGGTATCGGCCAGCACCAGAACCTCCATCGCCTGCAGCCAGACCGGTTGCAACCGCACCGCCTGCGTAAGTCCGGCCGGAACAAGCTGGTGCAGCAGCAGCATGGCTGTGCCGATGACGATGATCAGGGCAATCTTGATGATGATGCCGTTGAACAAGAGGTAGACGACGTCGTTCGGCCAATGCCCGCGCGCCGACGAGTGCTCCGCATGCAGCGGCAACAGCCGCTCCAGCGGAATGAAGATGAGCGCGATGACCAGCACCGCCTTGAGGTTTATGAGATTGGACACCCTGCCCTCGGCCGAAGATCGGCTCGCCGGAGATTAGCGCCAATTGCTGACGGCGGCTGGCCACGGATTGCTTCCATTTGCCGGCACGGGCTGCATGTCTGGCCAAATCAGGTCCCAGGTTTGGCGAACCAGTCCATCCGACAGCGCAGACGCAGGCAGCGGCACTGCGGCGACTGGAGAGTTTGCCGCCATCGGCCCGGATCGCGCCGGCCTTTTGAACAGGTTTCGAGAAGGACGCGTGGCGCCTCGTCCCCCACTCCGCATTCCTACCTCTAGGAAAAACGATATTTTCCGCCAAACAAATTGAATTTCGCGGTTGTTCGTGTTCATTCGCCGAGGATCTACATTGCAAGACATTAACGACAAAATATAACTTTTCACAGTGGAAGCCAATTTATGTGCAAATTTCTGTGATTTGAAAGCTGAGATCGGTATTCTGTTAAAAGTATAAGATAAAACATGAAGACAAGCTTCGAATTCATGTTGTGAAATTGAGCTCTCATGGCTACCCTGCCGTCACAGCACGAGGAGCGGCACGATATTTTTTCTAGATCCTCATGTCATAGACCGGTATAAAAACAATATCGGCGCGCAGATGGGTGGACACTTGGCGAATACACGAGATGTATTATCGCGCACGACAAGTAACCGGTGGAATAGCGCCAATATCGGCGCCCTGTTCGCTGCGGTAAGGCAACTCGGCATCCAGCAGTTTTTTGACTTCCGCAAAGAACCTGTCGCCGACAAAGACAACTCACTACCTGCCAAAATTCCGGTCGCCGGAATCCCTATAACCGGGCAGCCAGATTTAAGAGAAAATACGCCTCGGCATCCCAAGCTTATGTGCGGACTCGACGTTCCGTCGAGCCGCTCGTTTCACGTCGGCAAGGGGCTTGCTTTGTATCTGCAGGGTTGGGCTTTCTGTCCCGGCAATCCGATCAGGCGGCTCTATGTCCTGGACGGAACCAGGCAGCACGAAATCAAGAACCATTCCTGGGCTCGGCCCGATGTCGTGCACTACTTCCATCCCGCACAGGATCCGACCGGCGGCAGCCTGTTTTCCGAATTCATCACGATATTGCCGATCGAGGAGATTGCCGAGCCGGAGAGCCGCGAACTGCGACTGCTCGCGGAGCTTAAATCGGGAGAGATGATCGAGCAGTCGCTTGCTGTCTTCGAGTTCCAGCCTGGGGCCAACCGTCGTCCGGTGAAGGTGAAGTGGCCTGCCAAAGGGGCCAAGGTTGCCATCTGCATGGCGGCTTACAATCCGCCGCTTGAGCTTCTGAAACGGCAAATCGGATCGATTCGGGAGCAAAACCATAGGAACTGGATCTGCATCATCACCGACGACAGTTCCAGCGCAGCCTCCCGCAACGACATTCTGGACCTGATCGAAAACGACAGCCGGTTCGTCTATGTCAAAAACAAGGAACGCAAAGGCTTCTACAACAATTTCGAGGAATGCCTTTCGCTGGTGCCCGTCAACGCCGAGTTCGTCGCACTGGCGGATCAGGACGACTATTGGCATGCCGACAAACTGACGAAGCTCATCCATGCTTTGCCGGAAAGCAAGAAACTTGCATTCAGCGATTGTCGCATCGTGACCGGCCGCGAGGTTATCTCCGACACATATTGGACCGACCGCAAAAACGAATATACGGATTTTCTTTCGCTGTTCCTTGCCAATAGCGTGACCGGCGCCGCGAGCCTTTTTCGCAGCGACATCCTAGACCGTATCCTGCCGTTTCCGCAGCGGCTGATGGACGCCTACCACGACCAATGGATCGCGCTTGCCGCCGAGGTTGCCGGCGGGATTTCCTATATCGAGGAGCCTCTGTACGATTACCATCAGCACGGTGCTAACGTTATCGGGCAGGTTATCAAGCGCTACCGCGGGATCTCCTATTCAATAGGAGCCATCCTGAAAGGCGCAAAAAACAAGCGCGCCCTGCTCGACGCAGGCAGGACCTTGCTGCAGCAAGCACGCGCGGATTTTTCGGGGGCGCTGGAAAAGGCAGTATTCGCCGAAACACTTCGGCTGCGAAACCCTGGAATGTCGAGCACCCTCAAGAAGACGGCCAACCGAATCCCGCGTTTGACGACCGGTATCTTCGAACCGATACGTCTGAAAATTTCAAGAATATTGCGGCGTCATTCGACATTGAACGTCGAGGGCCTGCTGATGAACGCCGCCTTGGGGGCCAGAGCAAGAAATCTCGCCTATCGATTAAGGAAAACCAAATACTTGCGATATGTCCGCAAGATCAAGACAGGGTCCGAAGCTCTACCGATGGCCGTCGCCGCCGGCGGGATACTGAGCATCGAAGATATGGAGAACAACTGGATTTTTCGCAATATCCAGCCGTTGACGTTGCACGTATCGCGCCGCGAGCCAAAGCGCGTCAACATCCTTCTGGCCACGATCGACTTCAAATACATTTTCGGCGGCTATATCGGCATGTTCAGCCTGGCGCTTCGCTTGCGCCGGGAAGGTTTTCTCGTCCGGATCGTGACTATGGAACGTACGGAGTTGGACATGACGCTCGCCCGCGAGCGCATCAAGGGCTATCCAGGCATCGAGCGATTGTTCGACGACATCGAAATCGAGCATCGGCATGACCGCAAAGAGGAATTGTTCGTCAGCCCCGACGATCGCTTCATCGCGACCAATGGCTGGGGGGCTCATGTCGCGCACCGCGCCAGCCGAGAATTGGGACAGGACCGTTTCATGTTCATGGTCCAGGAATATGAACCCTATTTCCTGCCTATGAACACAATCGCCGCGCTTTTCCAGCAGTCTTACCGCTTTCCGCAATTCCAGCTTTTTTCGACGCCCTTGCTGCGCGATTTTTTCAAGCTGAACAGGATCGGCGTCTTCTCGAAGCCCGGCGCGGACAAGAACCACGCCGTATTCCGCAATGCCATTCAGAAATTCAAACCATCGATAAACGACATGCGTGATCGCGAGCGGCGCATTCTTTTCTACGCCCGCCCGGAGGCCCACGCCGCGCGCAATATGTTTGAGCTCGGAATGATGGCGCTTGCAGAGCTAGCTCGTTCTCCTGATTTTGACGCCGACAAGTGGAAATTCTACGGCATGGGCTCGATCGGCGGCGCCAGCAAGATCAGGCTGACGCGCGACGTGGTTCTGGAGATGATGCCCAAGACCGACCTGCAGACGTATACTCAACGTCTGCCGCACCACGATGTCGGCCTCTCGTTGATGCTGACGCCGCATCCCAGCCTGGTGCCGCTCGAGATGGCCTCGGCCGGTATGTGGACCGTGACCAACACGTTCGAAAACAAGACGGCGGAGAGCCTGCGGGATATCTCGACCAATCTGATCCCGGTGGAACCGACACTGGAGGGCGTGGTCGCCGGGCTCAAGGACGCCATCTCGCGCGTCGATCAATACGACAAGCGGCTGCAGGGCTCGCGCTTCAATTGGCCGACAGACTGGGACGACGCGTTCTCGCCAGCAGCGATGAAGAAGATCGTCGACTTCCTGTCTGATCGGCCGACCCTGTCCGTTCCGATCCGCTCGCCTCCGAATGGACTGGACTCAGTTCGCGCTGCGGCGGCCGGTCATCACCGTCCCGCTGCCTTATATCACCGGAGGAAGCCGGTCAGGGAACCCTAACGACCCACTCATCCTGCAAGCCCCACCATTCGGCTGGCTTGAACGATACGATGCGTGCATTCGTGGCATCGTAGATCGCCTTGATGACATATGGTGGCAACACGACGGTGGAGCCATAGATAGACGGATCTAGATCCTTCTGATCAGACCCGTCAAGATAGCCATATTGTTGGCCATTGCTGATGACTTCGGCAAGTTGTGGAACAACGCTTGCAGCATGCGCGCCGTGCGTGGAGAACATCAGGTACCCGCCCGGTTTGAGAGCGGCGCACACCGCAGACAGCCAGCGCTGAAACAAGCCGTCCGGAAGATGCGACCATAGCGAAATGGCGAAGATGAAATCGAACTTTTCGCCAGGTTTCCAGTGTTCGGGAATGCTGGCCGAAGGAATAGCCGCAACACTCAGCACCTCAGTGCAAAAGGACACCGCTTCGGGATGAATGTCGCAGGCAACTAAATTCAGGTCCTTCAAATGTCGCGTCACGCGACCATAGCCGCTTGCAAATTCCAGCGCCCTGGCATCCCTGGGCAAGCCCAATGATGTCATAAGCTCTCGCACCTGTTGCGCATTGGCGGCGCCATTCTCAAAGTAGTGCTTCAGTGCTTCGAATAACTTTATTTCCTCGCCTGTCGACAATCGAGCGACCAGATGGCCGAAAATGTGATCATATTCATGAAGTTCCGGAGTGACCGAGTATCTGTCCGCCCATACTTTGGCGAGGGAGCGCAGAAAATCGTTGGCTTCAAACGCCTTTGACGACCGGACCGGCGGGCTGTTGTGACTCGGTTCCTTCATTGGCAACATCGTTGACTCCTTCCTTTTGCCTTTAATTCACCGAGTGCGGCGGAGGCCTCAAGCAGTTCTTGGACAATTACTGATCCTGATATCTCCACCGGGCCTCACAGAATATATTAGGCTCGCTCCCCAGCATACTGCTGATCTGAATGCCCGCGGTCCTTCTTCCCGTTATCCCCCTGGCTTTCAACATTGACGTTTCTCTCTTTCTGCGTCGTAGCCATCACTTCACCGTCAAGGGTTCCGGCATTGTCGCGAAAATGACCTGCCCAGGAACAGGATCATGGAGTCGCTTCGCTCGAATGCCAACCAAACTGTACATCCCTCATGATCGTTTGCTGCCCTGAATCTCCTGGGTCGATACGAATGGAGCGTCCGGCAAGATAGTTGGGCAGAACCAGCGCAATCGCGTGGTCGCCAGCACCGAGGGGTAGTTGAATCGACCGGCCGGCCACAAAAGCTCCATCCTCGCCTCCGTGTGGTGAAAAAAAGATCTCGAACACATCTGGGCTGTTCAGCGTAAGCTGCAGGCGAACACAGGGGGTTGTGCGGCTGCTATCCGAGACGGGCACGGTGGCTATCATTTGTGGATCAGGGGCGGTCGCAAGAAAACCACTCGCGCCAACAACCATAGCTTGAAGCTTCGGCTCACCGGTGGCAGGGGCAAAATCTCTGCATTCCCTAGCAGCCAACTCGTCGCGCGCGACCAGAGCCTGACCCAGCGTGCTGGACCACGAAAGAGGGCCGATCAACACCGAATCGACGACCGCTCGCTCGACGCGGCTGACGATCAGCCGCTGGCTGGCGAGCACCGCGTTCGTGATCCCCTGTGGATCGGAAAGGTCCATAAAGTATTCGACGGCGTGTCGGAATGGCTGCGTCAAGCCTATGACTTTATTGTAGAACGAATCATGCAAGATTACGGTGGAGACCGCTTGGTCGACCTGCTTGAACGAAGAAAGCGCCTCTATTTCCGCCGGGGTGTCTATCTCACTTTCGGGTTCGCCGTTACCTACCAGCAGCATACGCGTCTCGAGATCTGTCGGATTCTGAGCCATTTTCCCGGCTAGTACTGGCGGCCGCACCCCGTTGCCATCGGGGAAGATCGCTACGAGCAATTGGCGAAAGGCGATGGCCGCACCAAAGTAGCTCCAGTGGGTGTCTGTCTTGCGATACAGATCGGTGCCGTTTGAACGTCCTTTTGCCTCCTGCAGTGCGCTTAAGTGATCAACAATCCGAGGTGCTTTGGCTCTGATCGTCGATCGCAGAAGGTCGGCACTCTGCTGTTTGCAGGCCCAGTATTTTTCAAAGTGGGGGTCGAGAAATTCTGGATATACTGTCGACTTATCAGGCGCTATCGTAAAATACATCTCAATGCCGGAAGCACCGGCGACGTCAATCATGGCATCCATACGTGAGACAGCCAATTCCACGTTATACCGTTCCTGACATTTCCCCTCGAACCAGTCGCCTTTCCAGTATATCCAGCCGTCTCTTCCAGTAGCGATGTTGTTGTGGTCGTATTGGCGAACGACTTTGAGTAATACGGCATTTCGAATGGAAATGGCGGACCGCTTTAACCAGGAACGCTCCAGAAGGGCGGAAGCCAGCTGATCGAAAGCGCCGCTTGAACTTGCCCGCAGAGATTCCGGCGCAGGAAAAGCGGTAAAGTCCTTCTGACCATAAGGTTCAACGGCGCCGCGAACAGCCAGCACCAACAGCGGCGACGCGATGATGACCACGAAGGCCGCGGTGACTATTGCGCTGCATATTTTTCTGGCTGTTTTCATCAGAATTGGAAATACAGGAACGGAGTGTAGCCACCGCTCAGCGCCAACACCTGACATACCATCAGGGCAACAACCGTGTAGCAGGCGCCAGTGACATACAGCCTATCGCCTCTGGTCTCGCTTGTCAGCAACTGGCCGAACGAAAGCCGGCCGGGCAAAACGTAAATTGCTGCACCTACCACAAGGGCGATCAAGCTGGTCGTGGCTATTGGCGCAGCCGCATCGAGGCTGAATGCACCAGCGGCGCCGGGCGAAGCCATCGCCTTCCACAAAGACATTGCCTGTTCAAGCGACGTCGAGCGGAACAGCGGCCAGCTCAGCGTCACGACCGGCAGGAAATAGGCATATCGCAGCCACCCCTTCTCCAGCACTTTCGGCCAGGTGCCGGTGGCCACGCGCTCGACCAGGATGAAAAGCCCGTGGAACATACCCCAGCAGAAAAACGTCCAGGAGGCGCCATGCCAGAGGCCGGTTACCGCGAAGACGATCAACAGGTTTCGATAGGTCGCGATCCTGCCATGCCGGCTTCCCCCCAGCGGGATGTAGAGATAGTCGCGAAACCAGCTTGAAAGCGAGATGTGCCAGCGTCGCCAGAATTCGGTGATCGAACGGCTGGCGTAGGGTCTCTCAAAATTTTCCGCAAAGCGGATGCCGAACATGCGGGCAAGCCCGATGGCCATGTCGGAATAGCCGGAGAAGTCGAAATACAACTGGATGCCGTAGGTCGCGGCCGCCAGCCATGCCGTGGCAAAACCTATGGTGTCGTGGGGTGCGGCGAAAATGGCATCGGGGATCGGCGCAATACCATCGGCTATGATCACCTTTTTCATGAGGCCGTGAGCGAAGCGGGTGGCCCCAGTGGAGAAGTTCTCGAGAGATATTCTCGGCGCTCGAAAATCATCCACGACGTCGCGGAACCGCACGATCGGGCCGGCAATCAGGTGCGGAAAAAATGTGAAGTACGTACTGAAGAGCACGACACTGCGCTCTGCCGGAATGTCGCGGCGGTAGACGTCGATCAGGTAAGACAATGCCTGAAAGGTAAAGAAGGATATGCCGATGGGGAGGACTATGCCGGCGAATGTCGCCGACAGATTGCTGCCGGAGGCGAGGTCAACGTTCACCGCTATGAAATCGAGATATTTGAAGAACACGAGAATGCCGACCAGCAGGACGATTGCCGCCCCGACAACTACATTTCTCAATCGCGCGCTTTTGCAAAGGTCGATAGCGAGCGCGCCGAAATAGGCGATGACTACATCCGCGATGAGTATGATTACATACGACCCTGACGACCAATAGTAGAATGCCAAGCTCAGAACGAGCAGGCTTGGCCGAAAGGCAGAGGGCTTGGCAAAAAGAGCTATGGCAAGTGCGATAGGCAGGAAGAAGAAAAGAAAATTACTTGCCGAAAATACCATCCTGCCTCCAACCACGCCCACGCTCGGTGACCACCTCAGCTCTAAGAGCCAAGTTTGCCACCCAAGACCTCACCATCTATATCGAATATAGCGCGCAAGGATCGGCCAAAATACAAAAACATGTCCCAACGGCGAAAATATCGACAAAATGTATGAGCATTCGGCAATTCTCTCTGAATCGTCCCTGCTCAGATAGTAGACGCCTCGCCTGATCTGTAAATGCTTATCTCTATGCACAGGTTGTTGATAACGCGCCCAAGCCGCTAGAGCGTTTCATCGTTTAGGGAAACGGCGAGACACTCTATCTCTTGTTCTGACGCAATTCCGAAGGAAAGCGCTAAGCGCTTTCCTGGGAACACACACTTTTCTTGGAATTGCTCTAAGGCGCTACGCCGAGCTGTCGGCGCACCGGTCCCAGCCCTCAATGCAACGTCGGGTCGCCGGCGAGCAGGGCGCGCGGCCCGGTCGTTTCGAAACTGACCTGGTCGCGGCCGTTGGACTTGGCCTTGTAGAGGTGCCGGTCGGCCGTCAGGAACATGTCGGCATAGGTGGTGGGTCCGCTGAAGGCGACGCCACCGATGCTCACCGAGAGCGGACAGGGCCGTCCATCCGGGGCAAACTCGACCTCGCGGATGCGCCGCCGGATCCCCTCGGCAACCAGCCAGGACTGCGACGGGTCGGCGCCAGGCAGGAAGATGGCGAACTCCTCGCCGCCGATGCGCCCGACGATGTCGGCGCCGCGCAGCTGGGCCTTGATCGTCTGCGCAATCAGCTTGAGCGCCTGATCGCCGCAATCGTGGCCCAATCGATCGTTGATGGTCTTGAAATGATCGGCGTCGACGATCAGCAGGGCGCCGGCATCGACGACGGCCTGGCTGCGCGCCTGTTCGAGATAGGCCTCGACCAGCATCGAAAACGCGCCGCGGTTGAACACCGCGGTCAGGCTGTCGGTCGCCGCGACGATGCTCAGATTCTTCTGGGCGATCGCCAGCTGGCGCATCTTGTACATCAGGAAAGAGAAGAACGATCCACCCAGCACGAGCGGCAGCAACAGGTCGGTGAGCTGCGCCCAGCGCAACGCTTCGGGCGACAGCGACGGAAAATTGTAGGAATCGACAAGGAAGGCCGCCGCGATACAGATCGCCGTGCCGACAACCGTGACTGCTATGACCCTGCCCAAGCTCGTGGGCGAAAGATCGACCCGCATGCCATTTCTCCCACTGTGTTCGCCATTTTGCAGCGGGAACACAAATGAAACCCTAAAATCTTACCTGCAATTCGAATGTGGTTAACCAGAACAATTCCAGGAAAGTGTGAGCAGCTTTCCCGGGAGAAGCGCGTGGGCGCTTTCCCTGAGAATTACCAAGACAAAGGGATAGCGCGTTTCACCGTTTCCGTTAAACGATAAAAAACTCCGGCAATCGAAAGGCGCGATCGGTTGCCTTGTGAGTGGCGACAAAAAGCCCGCCACTTGCGCGGCGGGCTTTCCGACTGGCCGGAGGCTTCTCGTCAGCGCATGTCCCTCGGGAAGTCTGGGCCATGCGGTAGGAGAGTGCCGTAAAGCCTCACGGCTGGCTCGACACTCCCGGCGAAACCTGTCTCAGCGACGCGAGATCATAAGGCATAGCTGCCGCAGATCGCTGTCGTAGGTGCCCTCGCTGGCGAGCACATCGACGCAGCGCTTCTTCATACGTGTCAGCTGGCTGTTCGACATGCTAGCGACGATACCGGGTGTCCCAGGGGTGCCTGGTGTTCCAGGAGTTCCTGGAGTGCCGGGGGTACCGGGCGTGCCCGGCGTTCCGCCAATGCCGACGCCGACACCGACGTTGATGCCGCTGCCGACGTTGACGCCGACACCGGCATTGATACCTCCGCTGCCGCCGACCGTGGCCCCAACACCGGCATTGATGCCACCGGCTCCGCCGACCGTCGCGCCAGCGCCAGCCTTAATGCCGCTGCTACCGCCGACTGAGGCGCCGAGGCCTGCTGTAACGCCGCTATTGCCGCCGACCGTTGCGCCAGCACCCGCCTTGATACCGCCGCTGCCGCCAACCGAGGCGCCGGCACCGGCCTTGACCCCGCCGCTGCCGCCGATCGAAGCGCCAACACCGGCATTGATGCCGCCAGCACCGCCGATAGATGCGCCGACACCGACGCCAATTCCGCCGCCTGCATTCGCGGGAGCGGCAAAAATGACGATAATTGCACCCGCCGCCAGTGTTCTAGCGATTTTTTGAGTGATATTAACCATGACACTCTCCTTGTTGCCGTTCTGCTTTGTGCATTGCAACATGCCAGCAAACCAAAGCAGACATATGCTTATGCACTCACAGCTACGCACGAGTCTTCCTTATAGTTTCTTTATTTTTTCCAAGAATAAGGATTGTAGTTCTCAAGGCGTGCACTGGTCTGCTAAAAAAAAATATGTTTTTGCTTCAATATTTAAACTTTGTTTAATTCTCTCGACAGAAATTCCACCGGAGTTGGAGCGGGTTGTGGCTGCGGCGGCCTGGAGCCGAAGGCCCACAAAAGGCGGGCCACTGACAGCCCAGCCATCTGGCCCAGTCACCGGGCAGCGTTGTGCCGACAGGCTCCTCAAACCCGGCTTGGATCCAGAGCTGGTGCCGGGCATCGACGGCCGCGCAAATGCACCGGTTAACGCTCCCGTGCGTTTAAACGGGAAGCGCGGTCAGGAGATCAGGCGTAGGCGCGGCCTTCGTCGGTGCGTTGGAAAAACGCCAGGTCGAGCTGCACCGAAGGCCGGCCGAGAATGGTCAGGATGGTATGCGCCTGGCCGCGGTGATGGGTCTGGTGGTTGAAGACGTGTCCCAGCGCCGGCGCCAGCCGCTGCGAGACGGTGCGCATGTCGGAAACGGTCATGTAGGAGAAGCGGCCGGACAAAGCCTTTTCGGTCAAACCGCCGACCCAGTCGACGATCCGCCTGTCCTCGGCCTCACGCGCCAGCTTTAGACCAGGCAATGCGCGGTGCAGGATGGCGTCGAGCTTTGCCGGCGCGTCGCCCTCGCCGGTGAAGCGTTTCATCCAGATGCGGTCGGTGGCCAGCAGATGGTTGAGCGTGCCCATCATCGAGCCGAAAAATGCGCCGACATCGCGGTTGAACTCTTCTTCGTCAAGTGCGGCGACGGCATCGTAGATGCGGCCATTGGCCCATTGATTGTAGGCCGCGAACATCATGAAATGCTGTTTCATCTTTTTCCCGCCGACGAGTTCCGCTTCAGCCGCAGGCGCCTAATTAGACCGCGAGGACGCAGCCGCCAATGACCATTCTGTTCTATGAACTCGTCGGACACGACGCGACCCGTCCGCTCAACCGGCATTGCTGGAAGGAGGCGGCGGCAGCAGCTTAGGGAATAGGCAGTAGGCAATAGGGTCTGAGCGCTGTACTGCCTACTGCCTACTGCCTACTGCCTGCTGCCTACTGCCTACTGCCTATTCCCCACACAAGTCTCCTGATCGCCATGCCACCACCCCCCGATTTCACCGATGATTTTCGCGCCGGGCTGGTCACGCTGCTGCGCTGGCGCCGGGATGTGCGGCGCTTCGAGCGGACGGCTTTGCCCGAGGATACGCTGGAGCGGCTGCTGGAGCTTGCCAGCGTCGCGCCGTCCGTCGGTCTCAGCCAGCCGTGGCGCTTCGTGGTGGTCGAGAGCGCCGAGCGGCGGGGCGCGGTGAGAGACTGTTTCGAGCGCTGCAATGCCGAGGCGCTGGCATGCTTTTCGGGCGAGCGCGCCGCTCTCTATGCCCGGCTGAAGCTCGCCGGTCTCAATGAAGCGCCCTGCCAGTTCGCGGTTTTCGCCGACCGCACGACGCAACAGGGCCACGGGCTCGGCCGCATGACCATGCCGGCGACCATCGACTATTCGGCCGTCATGGCGGTGCACACACTGTGGCTGGCGGCGCGGGCGGAAGGCATCGGCATGGGCTGGGTGTCGATCCTCGACGCCGCCGAGATGGCCGCAATCCTGGACACCCCGCCTGAGTGGACGCTGATCGGCTATTTCTGCCTCGGCTATCCCAGCGAGGAGCATGAGATGCCGACGCTGGAGCGCGAGGGCTGGGAGCGCCGGCGGCCGCCCGTTGTTATCAGGCGGTAGTGATACTGACAGTCACTTCGCGCCCTCTTTGCCGACCAGCTTGACGCAGATCGGGTCGCCCTTCGGCATCAGCGTGCATTGCCATTCGGGGCCGAAGCCGAAGTTCGTATCTGTGCGGAGTCCCGGAAAGAGCAGCATAACAAGGCCCACGGCAGCAAAAATGCCGATAATCAATAGGCTCCCTTTTATGTCGCCCGGCCTGAGGTGGTGGTAGGGCCAGCGCGTCCCGTCAAACATGGTCCGATGTCTTTCCATTCCGCTGGTTTCCCTTCGAAACCGTGCGTGCCTGCGCAATCGCCATTTTCCCGCAAAGCCTTGCCTTTGACCACAGCGTTGCGAACGGCCATGCGGGCGGTCGCGGTCGAATAACGCTGCCGGGGCGCCTCCCCTTGGCAATGGGCCGGGCGGCTTGTATAGAGCCCGCCACTCCACATTCCGATCTCAAGACTTTCCATCTCAAGACAAGGACGACCCCATGGCGCTCGAACGCACCTTTTCCATGATCAAGCCGGACGCGACCCGGCGCAATCTTACCGGCGCCATCACCAAGATGCTGGAAGAGGCCGGCCTGCGCGTCGTCGCCTCACGTCGCGTGTGGATGAGCCGCCGCGAGGCCGAAGGCTTTTACGCCGTCCACAAGGATCGTCCGTTCTTCGGCGAACTGGTGGAATTCATGTCGTCGGCGCCGACCATCGTGCAAGTTCTGGAAGGCGAAAACGCCATTGCCAGGAACCGCGAAGTTATGGGCGCGACCAACCCCGCCAACGCCGCCGAAGGCACCATCCGCAAGGTCCACGCGCTGTCGATCGGCGAGAATTCCGTGCACGGCTCCGACGCGCCGGAAACCGCCGCGCAGGAGATCAAGTACTGGTTCTCCGACACCGAGATCGTCGGCTGAGCCGACGCGAACCAATGTATGCAAGAGGCCGGCACTTCGCCGGCCTTTTTCTTTGGTCAGGTCCCGGCTTCGGCTTCATGCCGCTTTCAACGGATGAGCGGCGTGTCCCAGAGGTCGCCGAGCAGCGTTTTCAGCTCCGTGAAACGCTTCTCGCCCAGTTCCTCGGCCCATTCCCGTTCGACGTCGAGCAGGATGTCGGCCATCTTCTGGTATGCGGCGCGCCCGCGGTCGGTGAAGTGGACGACGGTCCCGCCGCTCTCATCGGGTGCCGCCGAGCGAGTGATATAACCCATCGCTTCCAGCGTCTTCAGCAGTTGATTCATGGCCTGCTTGCTCATCGCGGCGCGCTCGGCGAGCGCGCTCGGCCGAAGGCCATCCGGGCCGGGATATTGGATCACCGCCATATGCGGCGGGCTGAGGTCCTCGAAACCCGACGCCCTGAGATCCCTGATCAGCTTGCGGTGAATGGCCATGGCCGGAACGCGCAGCAGCGCACCGATCAGCGGTGGCTTCTTTGGCGGTGCTTCCGCGGATAATGGCATTGACACTCTGGTAAATTGAGTTTACTCATTTCGGTAAATTCAATTTACCACGTGGGAGGATGAAATGCTAGACAGAGCTAGCCAGATCAGCGTCAATCCGGCCGACGAGACAATCAGCCATGGCGGCCTTGCCGTGCGCTTCCTGCTTACCGGCGACCAGTCGAACGGCAGCATCGCCGCCTTCGAACTGACGGTCGCCGGCTCGCAGCGCCTGCCCGCCCCGGCGCACAGCCACGATCACTATGAAGAGACGATGTACGGGATCGAAGGCGTGCTGATGCTGACCGTCGACGGACACCGGCACGATATCGGGCCGGGCCAGGCGCTGTGCATTCCGCGCGGCGCGGTCCATCGCTTCGACAACGACATCGCCGCGACAGCCAAGGTGCTGTGCGTGGTGACACCGGCGGCGATCGGCCCGGAATATTTTCGCGAGGCCTTCGCCATCTTCAGCACTGGCGGCCCGCCAGACCGCACCAGGCTGATGGACCTGATGCGCCGGTTCGGCCTGACGCCGGCGCCCCCGCCGCCGCCGCAGTCTTGATCTTAACTCGCTGCGTTAAATCGCAAAATGTCACGGCCGTCCTTGTCGGCGATGATCAGCTTGCCGCCATCGACACGGTATGACGCCGCCTTGGCGAGCGCCTCGAACAGCGCCTTTTCCTCGGCCATCACCTCCGGCGCGCAGGCTTTGTAGGTCGAGCCGATGTCGCTGATGACGATGGTCTCGCCATCGACCTTGGCGGTGGCGAAATAGGCGTTGCACGGGCCGCTGCCGCCGGCCTTGCCGGCTTCGCTGACCCGGAACGTCGCCTGCGGCTCCGAAATCACGCCGATACCGTCGATATATTCGACTAGCCAGCTCTGGCCGAATAGCGAGGCCGAGGTCGGCTTGTCGCTCGGCGCCACCATTTTCAGCACAATGGCCTGCGGCGCCTCGCTGAGCGGATCGACCTGATAGCGCGAGTCCGTGACGAACAGCAGCTTGTCGTCGGCGGTGATGCGCGCCTGCAGCGCATAGGTCATGTTGGGCCGGATCACCGTTGGATCGAAGCTGATCTCGAACTTGATCGGCACCTGGCCGGCCGGCGCTACCTTGCGCTCGCCGACAATGGCGGCCGGCGCATCGGCCAGCGATACATCGGCAAGTTGAACCGACAGCACGGCGTTGGGCGGCAGCGCGATGCGCTCGCGATACATCACCTCGCCCTTCAGGGTTTTCTCGGCGGCGACGGAAGGCTCGGGAACGGCCAGAACGCCGATAACCAGCGGCACAAAACCGAAGACGAAGAATTCGGCGATCCTGTCCAGCATGCCCTTGCTCCCTTTTTGCCGATGCGATTTGGCCAAGGGAATGCGGTCAATACATGGCTGCCGAGATTTATTCGGGCCGCGCCTTCCAGCGCGCCGCAGCCTGGTCGTCGGCGTCCTTGGCCTCGACCCAGCCGCCATCGGTGCCGTCCACGCGGTGCTCCTTCTTCCAGAAGGGTGCACGCGATTTCAGGAAATCCATCAGGAAATTGGCCGCTTCGAACGCCGCCTGCCGGTGCGAGGACGCCGCCACCACCAGCACGATGTTTTCGCCCGGTGCGATCTTGCCGTGGCGATGGATGACGGTCAGCCCTTGCAGCGGCCAGCGCTGAAGTGCCTCGCGGGCGATGCGGGTGATTTCGGCCTCGGCCATGCCGGGATAGTGCTCGAGTTCCAGGGCCGACAGCTGGCCCTGCTCGTCGCGGCAAAGTCCTGAGAAGGACACCACGGCGCCGATGTCGGCGCGACCCTCGGTCAGTTTCGCGATCTCGGCGGCAACGTCGAAATCGTCGCGCTGGATGCGCACCGTCGGCGCGCCGGACATGGTGTCAGCCCCCGGTCATCGGCGGAAACAGCGCGATCTCGCGCGCGCCGGCTATCTTCTCGCGATGCTCGACATGTTCCTGGTTGATGGCGACGCGGATCACATCAGGATATTGCAGCGCGTGCTCATATTCCTCGCCACGCGATTTCAGCCAGCGCAGGAGGTCGGCCACCGTCTCGATACCGGCGGGCAGTTCGACATCCTCTTCCGGCTTGCCGATCCGTTCGCGCACCCAGGCGAAATAAATGAGCCGGGTGATCATCTCACTCGTCCATGATGTGCTTGAGGCCGGCGCGGAAATAGTCGTAGCCGGTGTAGAGCGTGACGAGGGCTGCGATCCACAGCAGCACCAGTCCGGTCTGCGTGGTCAGCGGGAAGATCTTGTCGCCGGCAGGCCCAGCCAGCAGGAAGGCGATGGCGACCATCTGGATGGCGGTCTTCCATTTGGCGAGCTGCGTCACCGGCACCGAGACTTTCAATGCCGCCAAATATTCGCGCAGCCCCGAAACCAGGATTTCGCGGCACAGGATGATGATTGCCGCCCACAACGACCAGCCTGCGATGCCGGCATGGCGGTCGGTGTCGGCGGCGAGCAGCAGCAGGCAGGTGGCGACCAGCAGTTTATCGGCGATCGGATCCAGCATCTTGCCGATGTTGGACGTCTGCTGCCAGGCGCGCGCCAGATAGCCGTCGAGATAGTCGGTGATCGAAGCCAGCAGGAAGATGATCAACGCCGACCAGCGGGCGAAGTCGCTCGATTTCAGATGCCCCTCGAGAAAAAAACACAGCACCACCAGCGGCACCGCGACGATGCGGGCATAGGTAAGCATGTTAGGCAGGTTGAACGCGCGCTTGGCCATATCTCAGGGACTCTTTCTGCCTGCGTACTCAAATCAGAACCGGATGTAGGGGGTCAACAGGCGAGATTCGATTGGCCAGACGAAAATAGCGCGCGATTGCCGGGATTCGAGTGGCCTGCGAGAAAAGAACGGCTGCTGCCATTTGATCGGGACAGCGGCGTCACCGGCGCTCAGCTCTCATGGAAATGATTGTAGACGAGCTTGGCGACCTGCTCTGAAATACCGTCGACCTTGACCAGATCCTCGACTGCCGCGCGGCTGACCGCCTTCGCAGTGCCGAAGGCCAGCAGCAGCGCGCGCTTGCGGCCGGGACCGATGCCGGCGATCTCGTCGAGCGGGCTCTTGACCAATTCCTTCTTGCGCCGCGCGCGGTGCGAACCGATGGCGAAGCGATGCACCTCGTCGCGCAGCCGCTGGACGAAATAGAGCACGGGATCGCGGACGGGCAGCGAAAACGAGTCCCTGCCTCTGACGAAGAAACGCTCGCGGCCGGCATCGCGGTCCTGGCCCTTGGCGATGCCGATGGCCGCCACGCGATCCTCGATGCCGAGGTCGGCGAGGATCTTGCGCACCGCGCTCATCTGGCCCTGGCCGCCATCGATCAGGATGACGTCGGGCCAGGCCGGGAAGCTGCCGGAGATGTCTTCTTCGATATCGTCGCCTGCTCCACCGGCTGCCGCGTCGTCGGGAACGACATCGCCATGTTCCTTCAGCAGCCGCGAAAAGCGCCGTTCCATCACCTCGCGCATCATGCCGAAATCGTCACCGGGCGTGATCTCGGTCGAGCGGATGTTGAATTTGCGGTACTGGTTCTTCACAAACCCTTCCGGCCCCGCGACGACCATGGCCCCAACGGCGTTGGTGCCCATAATATGCGAATTGTCATAGACCTCGATGCGCACCGGCGGCTTCGGCAGGCCGAAGGTCTCGGCAAAGCCGGCGAGCAGCCGGCCTTGCGTGGAGGTTTCGGCCAGGCGGCGGCCGAGCGCCTCGCGGGCATTCTGCAGCGCGTTGTCGGTCAAATCCTTCTTCTCGCCGCGCTGCGGCACCGAGATCGACACTTTACGGCCGGCGCGGGTGGACAGCGCTTCGGCCAACAGTTCCTGATCCTGGACGCCTCGCGACAGAAGGATGTTCCGTGGCGTCGGCTTGTCGTCATAGAACTGCGCCAGGAACGAGCCCAGCACTTCCGCCCCCTCCAGTGCCGGATCGGCCTTGGGGAAATAGGCGCGGTTGCCCCAGTTCTGGCCGGTGCGGAAGAAAAACACCTGGATACAGACCTGGCCGCCCTCCTGATGGATGGCAAAGACATCGGCCTCGTCGACGGTGGCCGGGTTGATGCCCTGATGGCTCTGCACATGCGACAGCGCTGCCAGCCGATCACGATAAATGGCGGCGCGCTCGAAATCGAGCTCCTGCGAGGCCTGCTGCATGGCGGCAGAGATTTCGGTCTTCACCTTCTGGCTGCGGCCCGACAGAAAATCCTTCGCCTCGCTGACCAGCTCGGCATAGTCGCCATGCGAGATTTCGCCGGTGCAGGGACCGGCACAGCGCTTGATCTGGTAGAGCAGGCACGGCCGGGTGCGGTTTTCGTAGAAGGAGTTGGTGCAGCTCCTGAGCAGGAAGGCGCGCTGCAGCGAATTGATGGTGCGCCCGACCGCGCCGGCCGACGCAAAAGGTCCGAAATAGTCCCCCTTGCGCGAGCGCGCACCGCGATGCTTGTAGATGCCGGGCGAGACGTGATCGCCAGTCAACAGGATGTAAGGGAACGACTTGTCGTCCCGCATCAGCACATTGAAACGCGGCCGCAAGCGCTTGATGAGATTGGCCTCGAGCAGCAGCGCTTCGATTTCGGTGCGGGTGACGACGAACTCCATCGTCGATGTCTCGCGCACCATGCGGCCGATGCGGGCGGTGTGGAACCGGCCTTGCGCGTAGTTGGTCACCCGCTTCTTCAGGCTGCGCGCCTTGCCGACATAAAGCACGTCGCCGGCAGCGTTCATCATGCGGTAGACGCCGGGCGCATTGGGCAGCCGCTTGACCAGTGTCTGGATGACCTCCGCGCCGACCATGCCGTCGGCGTCGCCGGCATGCGGCTGCCAGTCTATCGCTGTGAAGGCGACATCGGGCCCGGTGGCCTCGGGCTCGACGATCTCCTCGACCGCTTCATCCTCAAGCTCGATGTCGGGCGGCATATCGTCGGCGGCGCCGGCGCGCGTCTTGTGTTTCTGGTCTGCGGGACTCATTCCACCATGCCTGTCACATCCGGCGTCTGCCATGCAAGATGCTGGCCGCCGTCAAGCGCGATCATCTGGCCGGTCACCGAGCGCGCCTCCCAGAGATAGCGGATGGTGGCGCCGAATTCGGCCAATTGCGGGCCGCGCTTCAGAATCAGGCCATCGACCTGCTTTTGGAAATCATCATCGTCCTGGCGGGCATTCTTCAGCGCCGGACCGGGACCGATGGCGTTGACGCGGATGCGCGGACCGAGCGCCTGTGCCAGCATTTCGGTCTGCGTCCACAAGGCCGACTTCGACAGCGCATAGGAGAAATAGCGCGGCGTCGGCCGCCAGACGCGCTGGTCGATGATGTTGACGATCAGCCCCTCCTGCCCTGGCGGCAAGGCGCGAGCGAAGTTTTGCGCCAACAGCGCCGGCGTCTTCACATGGATGGCGAAGTGAAGGTCCCATGCCGCCCAGTCGAAGTCCTCGACGCTATCGTCGACGAACAGCGACGCATTGTTGACCAGAAGCGTGACCGGGCCGAGCGCTGCCGCGGCGCGGCCGACGAGATCGCCAACCGCATCCATGTCAATCAGATCGGCGGCTACCACGCCGGCGCGGCCGCCTCCGTCCCTGATGCTCGCAGCCAGCGCGTCGGCCTCGGCGGTCGAGCGGTTGGCGTGGATGGCGACGGCAAAACCGTGCGCGGCCAGATCCTCGACGATCGCCTTGCCGATCCGCTTCGCCCCGCCCGTCACCAGCGCCGTTCCGGCGGCTTCGATCATCTGTCAATCCTCAATCTGCGCCTCAATTCGGCTAGCGGCACATTGTGACGCGTCCAGGGGTTAAATGCCGTTTCCACCTGGGGCAGGAATGTGGCGAAACGGCTTTTTCGCCGCCGGCACCGCCCCGGATTCGGGTCGGCAGGACCGCAATATAGGACGCTGAACCCGTTGCACCAAGCCGAGTGCAGTGCAGCATCGCCTGCGTACTGACATTTCGCTGTTGCGAAGATGCAACGTCAAGCTTCGGCCTCATTCGTGCCGGGGAATGACCCATTTTCAGGTTCGCTGCCGCCGCATTTTGACACGACATTCGGAACCGTTGAGTGCCAGATCCGTTTCACCCCCCGGACGGGTTGATGGCGCTCAGGACAAACAAGCCTACGTGTCTTGTGGCTTAAGGAGTAAACAACAATGCAAACCAATCTCAAATTCGCGCCGCTCGCGGTTGCGCTCGGGCTCTTCGCCCTCAGCGGTACCGCTTTTGCTGCCGATGTCGTCTCGGAAGAGCCCCCGGCGCCGGCCCCGATCGCCGAGCTCCCCGTCGCTTCTTGGGCCGGCCCGTATGCCGGTCTCAGCGCCGGCTACGGCTTCAGCGGTCATGCCAAAGTCCAGGACGGCGGCCCCGACATCAAGACCAAGGGCTTTGTCGGCGGCGTTTTCGGCGGCTACCAGTGGCAGCAGGAAAACTTCGTGTACGGTGCTGAAGCCGATCTCGGCTACAATGGCGTCAAGGGTGACAGCGGCGGCGTCAATTCCAAGGGCGGCTTCGAAGGCTCGCTGCGCGCCCGTCTGGGTTACGCCGTGACCCCTGAAATCCTGCTCTACGGCACCGGCGGCGGCGCCCTGAAGAACCAGAAGGTCTCGGTCCCCGGCGACAGCGACAGCAACACCATGCTCGGCTGGACGGCCGGCGTCGGCACCGACATCAAGATCACCGACAATGTGTTCGGCCGTGTCGAGTACCGCTACACCGACTTCGGTTCCAAGAGCTTCGACAGTGTCGGCACCAAGGTCAAAGAGAGCGACAACCGCGTCACCTTCGGCGTCGGTATGAAGTTCTAACTGTCGTTCAAGCCACGACACAAGAAAGCCGGGCCTCGCGCCCGGCTTTTTTTGTTTCGCCCGTCAGGCCGGCACAGCCACCTTCAGCCCCGGAAACTTCTCATCGAAACGCGCTGCCCAGCGGGTCAGGCGGCCGCGGCCCTTTTCCCATTTGCCGGCGAAGCGCAGAGAGAGGTAGCCGAGGCAGGCACGCCACGCCAGCTGGCCAAGCGTGATCTTCTTCGGCAGCTTCGGCGGATTGGCGTTGAGGAAATCGAGTGCGGCGGTGATCTTGGTCCACTGGCGATCGAGCCAGGGTTGATAGACCATCTCCTCCGGACGCGTGCGCCGCTCATAGACCATCGACAGCGCGCAGTCGCATATGCCGTCGGCCAGCGCCTCCAGCACTTCGGCCTCGAGGCGCTTGTCGGCATTGCGCGGCAACAACAGGCTCTTCGAAGCGCGGTTTAGATGCTGAGTGATCGCGCGGCTGTCGTGGATCGAGCGGCCGTCGTCGAGCACCAGCACCGGAATCTTGCCGAGGGGATTGGCTGACATCAGTTCAGCAGGCTTGTCCTCGGTCTTGACCGGCACCAGCTCGACGGCAATGCCGGCATGGAGTGCTGCCATGCGCACCTTGGAACTGTAGGGGGATGAGGACGCGTAGAGCAGCTTCGGCATGATCGGTTCCCTGTTTTCGGACGGCCAGTGCATGTCGCTCAACAATGCGGCTCCGGTCTTGAGAACGACGCGCGTAAAACAAAGGTCTAGAGCGCGTCGCCTGAACCCCATCGGATGCGACCGCCTTAGTGTTGGCCGATCTTCCCTGAGGGAGCAACTGCCAGAAGGGCAAAACCAGGCGGCCAATCCGCCGACAATGAAATCGCCAATGCATGTCTCACAGAAGTGGCGTCAATTTCGAGAGAACGACATGCATCAAAACAAGACCTAAATCACAACAAAAAAGCTCCCGGGAATCTGCCAGTCGGCAAAGTTCCCGGGAGCTTTGAGATGGTCCGCTGTTACTTCTTCTTGGCGGCTGGCTTTTTGGCCGGTGCAGCCTTCTTCACAGCTGCCGTCGACTTGGCGGCGGCGGCCTTCATCGGAGCCTTGGCGGCGGGTTTTGCCGCTGCCTTGGCTGCCGGCTTCTTGGCGGCGGGCTTGGCTGCTGCCTTCGCAGCAGGCTTCGCCACAGCCTTGGCGGCCGGCTTCTTGGCGGCGGGTTTCGCTGCTGCCTTGGCGGCGGGTTTTGCTACTGCCTTAGCTGCCGGCTTTGCCGCTGCCTTGGCGGCCGGCTTTGCCGCTGCCTTCGGTGCTGCCTTCTTTACTGCTGCAGGTTTCGCGGCAGCTTTCGGTGCCGCTTTCTTTGCCGGCGCTTTCGCCGCCGGCGCCTTCGTCGTGGTCTTTGCCATGCGATGCCCCTTGCGTTTGTGCCGATGGCCGTGAGTGACCCGGCGAGCTAATGCATATCTGACTCGTGCGTATCTAGCCAGCGAAGCATTACATAGAATTTCGCAGATTAAGTTTCGGTTACGCTGAGAGCATTATCGGAATGATCGGCACAGAAATCGGCAAGAAATCTTCCCGCTTCGCAGCGAACTGTTGCGAGAGAAATCTCTGATATCGCGACTCACACGTTCTTCTCGTCAAGCTCACATTCTCTTGCAACGCCGTCGATCTCACGCGGTCATCGGCGACCTATCGGATGGCAACCATCATCGCACCGCAGAGGCTGATCTTGCTTCATCCCAGTGGTCGCGGGAACAGCACTAAATTACACGCGAGCTTTTTACTCGTATATTGCGAGTGGGTGGACGGAAGCCAGGAAAGACAGCACTTGAAGGGACAGCCTGTTGTGTCGAACGTCTCCCCGACGAGAAGGGAGATCGCCAGCTTCGGCGCAAGAGATGCCAAACGGAAATGGGAAACGAAAGATCGGGGAATCCTCCTCCCGGGAAGCCGCGATCCCTTGGAAGCCAAGGGGTGCAGGCCCCTAAGCGCCAACCCGCTCGCGCACCTGCAGCCAGCGCAAGGCTCGGCGTGGTGGAGGTGGACGGCAAACGCATCCCACGGCGGCGCAATGCCGATCTGCATCAGGATCCGCCCGATCTCGCCGCGGTGATAGCCGCCATGCGTGACGACATGGGTCAGCATTTCCTTGCGTGACATCATCGCCCTGTCGCCGTCGGTGAAGGTGAAAGGCACAGGCTCTGACATGAGCTTTGGCGAGACGGCTTCGATATAGTCGAGATACCAACGATCCATCGCAGCGACATCAGCGCTCAATTCATCGAGTGCCGGTGTGTCGTCGGTGTTGTCGGACGCATAGCCATGACGCGTGCCGGAAAGATGCGCGGCGAATATCTTCGATACGACAAGGTTGTGGTTGATGAGACGGTTCGCCGTGTGGCGCTGATCGATATGCTCCTGCTGGTCGAGGCCCGCAAGCTTCTCCAGCAATTCACCGTTCGCCCAGGCTTGATAAACGAAGAGGCTGCGGAGCAAATCCAGCGCGTCCATGGTCTATATCCTTTGCAAAAAATGTGAGTATGTTATCTATATTCTTGGCTGCTGGAGCAGACATGTCTACTCGCATTGCAAAGCCGCGCTCACGCATGCGCAAGCAGCCGCGCCAGGCGCGTTCGAGAGCGACGGTCGAGGCGCTCATCGAAGCCGGTGCTCATGTTCTGAGCGCGCTCGGCTGGGCCGGCTTCACCACCAACAAGGTGGCCGATGCGGCCGGCGTCAGCATCGGCTCGCTCTATCAATATTTTCCCGACAAGCTGTCGCTGGTCGAAGCAATTCGCCGGCGACATTTCGATCAGGTGCTGTCGGTGATCGCCGAATCAGCAGAAGGCGACAAGCCGCTCAAGCGATTCGCGCAGGAGTTGGTGCGCGGCATGATCGATGCGCACAGCATCCATCCGACGCTGCATCAGGTGCTGCTCGACGAGGCGCCGGGCGATCGCGGCTCACGCGCCGCCCATGCCTCGTTCCAATCGCGCTATCTCGATCACTACACGGCGGCGGTGGCGCAATATCGCAGGCGCAGAAAGGACAATGAGACCGTGGCCCGGGTGCTGTCCTCAGCGGTCGAGGGCGTCATCCACAATGCCGCGCGGCGAGACATGCTCGACGCGCCGGAACTGCAGAAGCAGTTGGTCGAGCTGATCTGCGCTTACGTATCTGGTGGGAAGGCGATGTGAGGCAGCGGCAGCAGTTCGGAGATTGGCGAAACCGGAGCGACATCAGATCTCCCCCTTGCAGGAGATGGCAGGTGCAACGGCGGTTCTTATCCGACCTTAGCGCAGGACGCGGCAGCGGCCGTTGTAGACCATCCAGCGGTCGAAGCCCGAGACGCAGAATTCGACATTGTCGCCGATCGAGGCAAAACCCTGGCCTTCCTCGATCAAGTACCAGATGGTGCGGGCGCGGCCGTCGGAAAGGCTGACGGTGGCGCCGCAATAGCGGCGGCCGATCGGCCATTCTTCGCTGGCCGGGAGATAGCGATGCTGGTGGATGCGTTGGAAATCGGTGATCGAAACATCCGGCAGATGCGGCACGTGATGCACCTGGTAGGAGAAGCGGCTGGAGATTTTGCTTAGCACCCAGGCCTCGCCGCAAACGCCGCTGTCCTCGTCGGAATAGACGGAAAGATCGGCGGCCTGCGCTGGCTGGCCAAAGGGTGCGGCCAGCGGCGTGCAAAGCGAAATCAGGGCAGCAAAAGCGGATTTGGCAAAGCGAGTCATGGCAGCCTCTCAAAGGTCGACTGCGCCCACTTTGCGGATTCGGCGGCGCGCGGTCAAGCGGTCGCACTGACGATGGTTTCCCGCTCCGCAACCGGTTTTGCCGGTGCGAAGCTGCGAAACCATCGTCCTGACCTTTGAAAAAGCTCGCCTTGCCCATTTAGGAAAAGCGGCCTGCCATGGCCGGCGGGGTGCTGAAACCCGGTTCAGCCTTGCTTGGCGTCGCCCTTCGGTATGGCGGCCGGGTCCATCCACATCGCTTCCCAGACGTGGCCGTCAGGGTCGGCCAGGCTGCGATTGTACATGAAGCCATAATCCTGCTGGGCGTTGATGTCGGCGGCGCCGCCATTTTTCGCCGCCGCCTCGTTCATCGCATCGACCGCCGCGCGGCTGTCGCAGGACACGGCAAGCATGACCTCGCTCGAGCTGGCGGGTGGGATGGGGCGGTTGGTGAATTGACGCCATTTGGCGTGGGTGAGCAGCATGACGTTGATGGTTTCGCTCAGCACCATGCAGGCTGCGGTGTCGTCGGTGAAGTGCGGGTTGTTGTCGAAACCGAGAGCTTTGTAGAAGGCCATCGACGCAGCGAGGTCGGCGACGGGCAGGTTGACGAAGATCATACGGGGCATAGGGTCTCCTTGACAGTACACAGTTGAAACCGGACCGGCGTTGCGCCGGACCATCCTTCGATGCCTTCTCTCAAGGCACCGGTTTTGCTTTGCCGCGCAGCCTCTCGGTCTACACCTTCTGCATCGCTTCGACCTCTTCGATGAAGCCGAGCAAAACTGCATCTCGGCCACCGTGTATTTCTCCAGCAATGCGGCACCTGCCTCGAAGATCGGATGGTAGCAGCGCCGGACGAGTTCCTCGGTCTTCTTGCCCGCCGCTGCCATAACCTTGCGCCTGTCACCGGGATCCGGCTGGCGGCTGACGAAGCCGCGCTTTTCCAGCCGGTCAATCAACGTCGTAGCCGCCGCCGGCGTGAGATTTGTCTCCCTCGCTACGACGTTTGCCGGCCGCGGGCCGTGACTGATCGCGCCAGCGGCGCTCGGCAGCGCTCAGCACATAGATTTCGGCAACGGTCCCATCGAACGTTTCAACGGCATCCTGCCAGCGCGACATCGCGAAGCCTATCGCGTTGACCAGTTCCTTTTTTGTCGATCTTGGCTTCGATTCGAAATCTAATAATTAGATATCTATCTATCTGATTCTGGGATTAGCGTCAACGCCAAGCCGATTAGATGTGCATCTCCATGGTTTCGGTTCGTTCAACACAACTGAGCATTCGCGGATGGCGCCACCGTCAAAACTTCTAGCGACTTTGTGTCTTTGCCGCGGGCGTCGCCCGCTGCGAAGCGTCGCTACTCCCCGGCCAGCCATTCCAGCGACCAGTGCGCCGGCTTTTCGACCGCCAGCAATCTGTGCAGGACCGGCAGCACGATGCGCAGTTCGCGCTCCAGCGTGAAGGGCGGGTTGACCACCACCATGCCGCTGCCGTCGAGGCTTGGTTCACGCGATGCCGGCCGGATCTCGAACTCGATGTCGAGCAGTTTTGGAACGCCGGATTGCTTGAGCGCCTTGCGGAAGGCGATGATCGCTTTGCGGTCCTTGATTGGATACCACAGCGCGTAGATGCCACCCGGCCAGCGCCTGTGCGCTTTCTGCATGCCATCGACCAGGCGGTCGAATTCGCCGACTTCCTCGAACGGCGGATCGATCAAAACCAGGCCGCGCTTTTCCTTCGGCGGCAGATGCGCGCCAAGCGCCAGCCAGCCGTCG
Source organism: Mesorhizobium sp. M0217 (assembly GCF_040321955.1). Classification (NCBI taxonomy): domain Bacteria; kingdom Pseudomonadati; phylum Pseudomonadota; class Alphaproteobacteria; order Hyphomicrobiales; family Phyllobacteriaceae; genus Mesorhizobium; species Mesorhizobium sp. M0217. The sequence goes on from NZ_JAMYSN010000023.1 coordinate 33,538, forward strand.
AGTTCGATCACCCTTGTCTGGAAATCGCCGGCAAACAGCGTCTTCAGCCTGGCGGCATCTGCGCCGTGCAGTTCGATCGCCGACAACCGGTCCTGCTTTCGCATGAGGTGCCTGGCGATCAATGGCGAGCCCGGATATTTCTTCACCCCGCCATCGGGATTGAGCGAACGCACCGCTTCAAGATAGGGGGCAAGCAGCGCAGCCGCCGATTTTTCGATCGGGGCGTGGATGAGGCGGCCGATGCCGCCTTGCCATTCGCCGGTCTTTTGCGCTTCCGCCGACGAAAGATCGTAGCGGCCAATGCCGGCATGAGTGTCGACGACACGGAACGCCTTGTCCTTCTGCTTCAGATAGTCGAGCAGAAGGCTGAGCACGACATGCTTGACGACGTCGGCGAAATTGCCGGCGTGATAGGCGTGACGGTAGTTCATGCCGCGCTCATGTCGAGGAGCCTCTGCCCCAACGCGGCGGTGGCGGCTTCGAGTTCGGGTTCTCCGGCCGGCGACCGCCGAAAGCCAGAGTAAGCAGGAAGCCGATCAGGCCGACGGCCATCAGCCCATAGCCAACCGGCCGTGCGCGTTGATCGATCTCACCGGCGCCGGAGCGCAGTATCAGATCCACTGCGCGTATCGGGATATCGTCGGCGTCGCCCGGGCCGGCGGTGAAGAGATAGGTGCCGGGACTGACGGTTTCGATCACGCCGGCCTCGTCGCGAAAGATCTTGTCGGGCAGTTGCGGGCTGACCTGGCGCGGATTGTCGGCGTGGTTGAATTGCAGCGTCGAGGCAAGCACCGTGCGCCCGGCTGTGGCGGCAGTCAGCGTCAGCACGGTGCGCTGCTGCGAGACAATGCGCTCGGCCTTTGCCGTCAGGTCGACCAGCACTCTGACCGGCGCGTCGCCAGCTTTCAGCGTCACCGTCACAGGCCTAAACCGTCCCTGGTCGTAGACGCGCCAGGCGCCGATCTCGTGGCCGGAGAAATTGCTCATGGCCCAGGGATAGACGAAGCCAATGGCGGTGCCGGCAAGCAGTATCAGGACAAACAGAAAGCGCATTGAGGAGATCCGGGTGTTCGACAGATTGCCAATAACGCCCTGAAGGCCAAAAAGCGATGGCTGACGCAGCGGAGCCACCTTTGTGGAGTCCGTTGGCGGCACGCAAGCCATGTGGCACTTATGGCGAATGAAGCCTTCCGCAGAAGCATCGACTCGTCTTTTCCAACCGATGCCGGTGGCTCATGCCCAATAGCACCGTGCTGATCACCGGTGCCCGCGCGCCGGTGGCGCTGCACCTGGCGCGGCTGCTGCATGGCGCCGGTCGCCGGGTGATCCTGGCCGACAGCCCGGCCCGGCCGATCGCCGCAGCGAGCACGGCCTGCGCCGCCTACCATCGCCTGCCGCCGCCGCGCTTTGCCGCCGACGCCTATGCCAAGGCGGTGGAAGCGCTTGTCCGCGCGGAAGGCATCGAACTCGTTATCCCGACCTGCGAGGAAGTCTTTTATCTCGGTCGTCTCTGGCAGCACCGCGCCATGCCGGCCCGCCTCTTCGCACCCGAGATGGCGATGCTCGCCCGCGTTCACGACAAGCATGCCTTCATCCGGCTGGCGCAGAGCCTTGGGCTCGACGTGCCGGAAACGATACTGCTGCAAAGCGAGGCCGATCTCGACGGCGTTCGTGGCCAATCGCGCGAATTGGTGTTCAAACCGGTGTGGTCGCGTTTTGCCCGTGACGTACTGCTGCGGCCATCGCCGGACGAACTCGACGCCGTCCGCCCCTCGCCCGCCGCTCCTTGGGTGGCGCAGCGCTACATCGCCGGTGAAGAGATCAGCGCCTATGCGGTGGCGGTCGAGGGTGAACTCAAAGCGCTGGCGCTCTACAGTTCGCTCTATCGCGCCGGCATGGGCGCCGGCATCTGTTTCGAGCCAGTCGGGGATGCGGCTGCCCGGCGCTTCGTCGAAACCTTCGTCGCCGGCGCCGGCTGGACCGGCCAGATCTCCTTCGACCTGATGCGCGAGAACAACGGCAGGGTGCTGCCACTGGAGTGCAATCCGCGCGCCGTGAGCGGCCTGCACTTCTTTCGCGATCCGCGGCGCTTCGCCGACGCGGTCCTGGAGGATGGCGCCGAGGTGAAGCCCGACGTGACGGCGCCGCAGACGGTGAGGCTTGCGATGTGGATCTACGGGATGCCGGCGGCACTGCGCTCAGGTGGTCTCGGCAGCTTTCGCCAGGCGATGCACGATGCCGATGAGCTGCTCGACTGGCCGGGCGACCCCGCGCCGAAGCGGGCGCAGTGGCGCACGCTGGCCGAGATCGCCGGCACAGCACTGCGCCAGCGCATCAGCCTTCAGGCTGCGTCGACGCGCGATATCGAGTGGAATGGGCCGGAGCAGGACTAGTCGAGTTGAAGCGGAACTTCCCGTTTTCAGCTGAGTGCGTAAGTCCTGCTAAGGTTGCCTAAACGGGATTAACTGGCTTTGCGGACAATTGCAGGCCAAGCGCCTTGGTTACGCCCAGCAATGTACTGAGGCGCGGATCGCCCTTTTCGCTCAGCGCCTTGTAGAGTGCCTCTCGGGTCACGCCGGCGTCCTTCGCTATGCTTGTCATGCCGCGGGCGCGCGCGACAATGCCGAGGGCGTGCGCAATATAAGTCGCGTCCCCGGTCTCGAACGCATCAGCGAGCAGTTCGGCTTGAGACTCAGCATCATCAAGATATTCGGCGGCGTCGAATGGTGTGGTTCTGAGGGTCATATCAAACTTCCTTTGCCATTTTCCTGGCTTTTCCGATGTCCCTGTCCTGCGAGCCTTTGTCACCGCCGCAGAGCAGGATAATGACCGTGTTGCCGCGCCGGACGAAGTACACGCGGTATCCCGGACCGTAATCTACGCGCAATTCTCCTATGCCATCGAAGAACTTGGCGTCTCCCAACAGCCCAGCCTGAACGCGGACAATCCGTTGGGTGATCTTCTTTACGGCGCGAATGTCCGTGAGCCCTCTGAGCCATTTTCGGAATTCGTCAGTGGATCGAACTTCGATCATCCGTGAACTATAATTTACAGCAGAACTGGAATCAAGTGCCGTGAACTTTAGATTACAACTCGATTTGGTGCACCCGCGGCTCTGCCGCCGCCGGTGGCATCTTGCCGTCGATGATCGCCGCTATGTCGCGGCGCAGGAAATCCAGCGGGCCGATCGCCGGCTGAACCTGCGGCGATATACGGGCGTTGTCGCTGGCCGATTTCAGCACACGGCGATCCTGCTGCAGGGCAAAGGCAAAGAGCGGCCGGAAAGCAAGCGCCTTGAGTTCGCCGAACAGGCCCTGTCGCGGGCCGATCAGCCAGCCGACGCCTTCGACGGTCCGTTCGTCCGCCTGACGCAAATGGAAAGTGGTCGCCAGCGCCAAGCCGCCCTTGCCCCAATATTCGAGTTCGACGATGCCGGGATGGCGGTAGCGGCCGATGGTCTTGGCGCGCTTGCCTTCCAGCAGCCGGCTGACCAGCCCCTGTTGGCGGTCCTCGCCGGTGTAGCAGCTTTCGACCCAGCCCTTGCCGCCGGTCACCTCGACGCGCACGAGATGGCGCTTTGCGGTCAGGCCGCGCAGCACACCCTTGTGGGTGAAGTGGGTGTGAGTGGCGTCGAGAATGTTCTCGGCGGCGTCGAGCACCGTCGATCGCGCCGAGCTTCGCACCCGCTTCACGACGACATCCTTGCCTTGCATGCAATGGAGATAGGGCTCGCCCTCAGGCGTGCCTGCCGAGACGAAGACGACGCCGTCGCGCTCGATCGCGCTGTAGCGGCGGATACGGTAATGCGGGACGTCGCCGACATGGCCGGGAATGGCGGTGCAGCGCCCTTCCCCATTGTAGCGCCAGCCATGATAGGGACATTCGATCTCGCCACCGACGACTTTGCCGGTCGAGAGTTCGACCAGGCGGTGAGCGCAGCGGTCGAAGAGGGCGGCAATGCCTTTCGCCGAGCGGAACAGCACCAGTGGCGCGCCGTCGAACAGGATGCGCTTCGGCTTGGCTTTGATGTCGGCAGACCGCATCACCGCCTGCCAATAGTCTTTGTCTTTCTGCTGTCGGGTGTCGCTCAAAGTTCAAATCTCCTGAGCAGGGGAATGCCGATCTTCGCGAGCACAAATTCCATGATCCGCACCGCCATGCGTTGGCGGCGCGGCAGATGGGCAGCATAGACGGCGTTGTATTCCACCGTCGCCACGGCGCCGCGCAAGCGTTTGAAGGCGGCGGCACCGGCGCTCATGTTGAAGAACAGGCTGTGCGCCATCGCATGATCCTGCGCCAGCGCCATCATCATGCGGTAAAGGCCTTCGCTCACCGGGAGGCCGGTGTCGTAGCCGACGATGGGCTGCGTCAGTGTCCTGCCGTTCTGAGACAAAGCGGCGACGGCGACCAGTTCACCGCCGGGACGACGCAGACCTGCCAGTTGCAGGATGCCGCGACGGTGCGTCTCGCCGATATAGCGGGCCGTGTAGTGCGGGTTGAGCGGCGTGTATTTGTCGAGATAGAGCATCCGGTAGAGCGCTTCGGCGCGCGCATAGTCGGCCTCGGTGAAGTCGCCATTGCCGACCTGCTCGAAAGGCGTCGTGGGCAGCCGCTTGCGGTCGCGCTTCATGTCGTTGGTCATGGCCGAACCGTCGCCTGCGAAGATGTAGATCTGCCGCGCCGCCAGCATTCGAAAACCCTCCGCCTTCAGCGCTGCGATTGTCGAGGGATCGGCGATCTCGTTCAGGGAGCGGATGAAAACAGCGCGATCTGGAAAACGCGCGGTGAGATCGTCGCGCATCGCCGCGACCGCGTTGCGATCGAGCAGCGGCACCGGATTGGTCGAATAGAGCCAGTTGTTGACCTGAACCTGATGGTCAAGGCCGCTCATCCTGACCAGCGGCGCGCACAGGCCGATCAGCATCCGCATCGTTTTTTGCAGCAAGGGCGAGGAGACGAAATTGCGGGTCTCGTCGATGGCATAGTCGATATAGGCGCTGGACGGGCAGCAGATATAGCAGTTCGGCGCTTCGCTTCTGTCGTTCAGCGTCAGCGGAAAGGAGCGGCCGGCGATCTCGAAGGTTTCGACAGCCACTGTCAGATTGCGCACGAGGTCGCGCACCGGCACCTCGTTGAAAAGCTGAACGAAGGCTTCGACCTCACGCGGGTTGTTTTCTACCCGGTTCGTCTGATCGAGTGGCAACATAGCGAGCCGGTTCATGATGCCGCTCCCAGGTGGCATTCGACCCGACGCAGTTTGCGGCCGGTCTCCAACGGCAGGTCCCTGCGAACAAGGCTGACCGAAGCTGTCGCCTGGCGCGCCGCCAGCAAATTGCGCACGGACTGATGGGCGGCGGTGGCGGCTTCGTCGGCAAGCCCGGGGGCCAGGCTGAGTTCGATTGCATCTTCAGCGGTCTGGACCAGGCGGAAATCGTCGATGCGCCGGTCGGCCTTGAGCACCGCATTGCGTAGTATGTCGGGCGTGACGAGGAGCTGCCCGTGCGGCGAGGCGAGCCGGAAAGCGTCGTCCATGCGGCCGACGATCTCGTCCAGCGTGCGCAGCGGCGAGCCGCAGCGGCATGGCTTTTCGGACAGCCGCAGCAAGTCGTTCATCCGGTAGCGCGCCATGATCTGGGTCCGGCGGCGAAAGGCGGTAATCAGCGGCATGACCAGGCCGTCGCCGGCCGGTTCGAACTCGAAGAACACCGAATCCTCGGCCAGATGCAGCCCGCCCTGGCGGCAGGTGACGGCGAACAGCCCTTCGGTCGCCATGTAGATCTGGTCGACCTGACCACCAAAGAATGCCTCGATGACCGGCCGGTCAACCGGGTCGAGCGTTTCGGCGGCGCTGAAGACACGCTGCGGCTTGAGCCGAAAGCCCTCGGCCGCGAAGTGCCGCAGTATCTTCGGTGGCGCGATGATCACCGTCGGCGCGAAATCTTCGAGAGCGCCGCGCCAGCTCTCCGGACCGCGCGTCAGATCGAAGAAGCGCAGGTCGATACGCCGCGATTTGCGCGCGCTGTCGTAGAGCCCGGTGTTTTGCGGCAGGATCACCGCAACGCGCTGCCGGCGCCAGAGCAGATCGGGCACGGCTTTGGCCAGGATGGTGCCCAGCCAGCGGTATTTTTCCGCCTCGGAAATGACGAACAGGCCACGATTGCCCGACGTGCCGGTGCTGGAGCCGACAGTCAGCTCGCCAATGCGGCTATCGCCGGCCTGCGCCTTCCAGGCCTCGGCGGCCGAGACGCCATGAATGTTGAAGCGCTCGAAATTGCCCATCAGCGTCGCCTTGTCGGTCACCGGCAGATCGCCGAGATGACGCGGCGTCTTGCCGTAGAACGGCGCGCGCGGCAGGTCGCGGTCGAGAAAGCGGCGCAAGGCATGACCTTGCCAGCGTTCGAAATTCTCACGGCTCTTGCGCGAGAGCCATTGCGTCAACACAAACGAACGGGCCGCTTCCGTCGGCCCGTTCATGCGCTCTCTCCGGCCAGATCGTAGGCCGTCACCGCCGGATCATGACAAAGAACAACCTCGCCGCCGGTCGCCAGAAACCGGCGCAACATTACGCTGGTCGGCTCGATCGCGGCGGCATCCTCGGCCAGCAGGGTTGCCGGCAGACCGGGAGTTCGGTTTTCGACAAGGGCCGCGAACAACCATTGCGCGTCGACGGCGTAGAGCAGCGGCCGCTCCAGATTTGGGAACGAAAGGCCGAACTGGCCATCGGCATGGCCGGGCAGACCGACTGCGATGACGCTGCCGTCGCCGAACAGATCGGCGCCGCCCGGTACGCCGCCACGCGGCTCGACCTGCCGCTTCGACGACAGCCCGTCGAGTCGGGCCTCGAAGTCAGACGGGAACAGTTCCTTGAAGACGCCATGGCGCAGATTCTGCAGGGAAGTCTTGGCCTTCGCCCGCGCCCAGGCGGTGTCATTGGCGATAAGCCGAGCGTTGGGAAACAGCGACAGGCCCGACATGTGGTCGGCATGGAAATGCGTGACGATGACGGTGCGCACATCCTGCAAAGACAGGCCGAAGCGCGCCAGTACCGCGAGCGGCTGCTCGGCTTCGTTGAGCTGGGGCCGGAGGATCGCACTGTAAAGACGCAGCGCCGTGCTGCGCCCACTGCCTTGTGTCACATGCGGCGTGTAGCCGGTGTCGATCAGGACGGGGCCGGCCCGCGGATGCATGATCAGGCCGTAGCGGACACGTAGCCTGACCTTCGCCCAGCTGCCGCCGCGCAGGATCAGGCGCTCGGCTGCGCCGACAGAGGCGCTGTTGGCGAAGACGATCTTCACGCTGCCCCCCTGCTTTCCATCGCCTTGCCGAATGTGCGATCGAGCCCTTCCTCGAACGACACTTTCGGCGCCCAGCCGAGGATGCGGCCTGCCTTGGAAAGATCGAGGCTCTGCGCATAGGCGAACAGGCCAAGACCGTAGCGCGTCACCGGCGGTTCCGGGCGGCCGGGCAATATATTCGCTACCGTCTCCGCTATCCCGGCCGCCAGCATGGCGGGCCAGAGCGGCATTCTGCGCCAGCGCGGCTGCACGCCGGCGCGGGCGCAGGCCGCCTCGGCAATGCGGCGGACCGGCACCACTTCGCCGCCGGAGATGTTGAATATCTGTCCCTCGGCAGCGCTGCCGGCGGACAGCGCGGCAAGCACCGCATCGACGACATCCTCTATATAAGTGAGATCGATGCGCGCCTTGCCGTCGCGAAACAGCGGCAGCGGGCGCTGCCGTGCCACCTGCAGCAGACGCGGCAGCAGCGTGCGGTCGCCGGGACCGTAGAGGCCGCGCGGCCGCAGCACCACCGGGCTGATCTCAGGCGCCGCCAGCACGATCTCCTCGGCCTGCCGCTTGGTGCGGGCATAGTGGTTGACCGGAGGGGGCAAGGCCGCATTCTCGGAAACTCCGAGCTGGTCGCGATAGGCGAAACAGACCGTCGGGCTGGAGATATGGACGAAGCGGCGCACGCCTTGCCCGCGCGCGAAATCGCTGAGGTTGCGGGTAGCTGTGACATTTGCCGTCTGGAAATCCGCCAACCTGCCGAAGGGCGCGGAAAGTGCCGCGCAGTGGATGATCGCATCGACGCCGTCGAGAGCGCGCGCGGCAGCTGCATCGAATGGTTGAGACAAATCGAGCCGAACGACCCGATGACCAGCGGCTTCGAGCGCCGCGCAGCGTTTGGCGTCCCTGCCAAGACCCAGCGCCGGTGTGCCCAGTGCAGCCAGCCGCGCCATGACATGCGCGCCGAGGAAGCCGCTAGCGCCGGTGACGAGGACGCGTCCCACGGTCATGCTTCCAGCGCCATGCCGCCGAACGACACGCCGGCCGAGGTGCCGAGGAACAGCACTTTGGCGCCGGGCACAATGCGTTGTTCGCGGCGCGCGACGTCGAGCGCAAAGGGGATGGAAGCGGCGATCTGATTGCCGTAGCGCGCCGCGATGTCGACGAGCTTTTCCCTGGCGAAGCCCGTCTGGCGCGCCATGTGGGCGAGCGCGAAAGGGCTTGCCTGATGCGGCACGACGAGGTCGACATCGTCGTGCCGCCAGCCGGCGCGATCGAGCAACTCCGCTACAAAGCCGTTGAAATGGCGTGACGTAACGCGAAACAGTTCCTTACCCTCCATGTGGAACAGGCTGTGGCGGGCGAATTCCTCGGGCTCACGATGAAAGTCGAACCGGGTGCCGCCGGAGCCGATGCTGCAGGCCGCATAGGCGGAAGGGTAGGTGCGCATCAGGTTGGCCGCGACCCGACCCTCGCTTGGGGCCTGTTGCAGCACGGCGGCCGCCGCGCCATCGCCGAAGAGGGCCGCAATTTCCGGCTGGTCCTGCCACGGCAGGGCGCGCGAGGCGATTTCAGACGAGAACACCAGCGCCGTCCGGCATTGCCCGGCCTCGATCAGGCGCGACGCGGTCTCGAAGGCTGTGAGGAAGCCGAGGCAGGTGCTGTTGACGTCGAAGGCGGCCGCCGACCCATCGGCAAGGCCGAGGCGCTGCATGACCAGCGGAGCCGTCGACGGCAACGGCTGGTAAGGCACGCCGCAACCGCCGATGACCAGATCGACACTGCCTGCCTCAAGTTCGGCATCGGCAAGCGCCAGACGGGCTGCGGCACAAGCAAGGTCGACCTGCGATTCGGCGTCGCAGACATAGCGTTCGATGACGCCGGTCGCGGCCTCGAAATGTCCGTCGCCAAACCCCAGCCGCGCGTCGAGGGCGCGCGAGGTCACGCATCGAGCCGGCACGGCCCGCCCGGTTCCGATGATCCTGATCCGCATTCTCAGCCCGCCGCTTGAGTTGCGCTTTTCGCAATTCCTAAGTCGGATCGTTCGGCGACAACAGCGTCGTTTTCAAGACGCGCCGGCAAAAGCGCTTACGCCTTGCGCTCCCAGCGGCGGTCGGGCGTCTGCTGCCAGTAGGTGACCGCGTGGCCCGCTTCTTTCAACACCTTCCAATGCGTCCGCGCGCTTTCGACCTGGGCCGCTTCATGGCCGTCGAACAGGAACACGGCGCGTTCGTAGCCGGCGAGATCGGCGGGTGCGGCGCCATCGACGAGGAAGCGTATCTGCGCCTGGTTGGGGTTGGCGTCGCTCGTGGTGAGCAGGATTGGCTGTTCGGCCGGATGGGCTTCACGGTCGGTCGCGTGCGCGAGGAACGAATCGTCCCTGAATGTCCACAGATGCAGGTCGAGCGCATCGCGCCGCTCCTCGGTCCCGGTCTGCACCACGGCGCGCCAGCCGCGATCGACGCTGCGCTCGAGCAGGCCGGGAAGCGCATCCTCCAGCGTCGATTCGGTCAGGTGGTAGAACAGGACATCGGCCATTCCCTGCCTTATCCCTCGTAATTGTCGCGCACCAGCCGGTCGAGCAGCCTGACGCCGAAACCCGAGCCCCAGGACTGGTTGATCTCGCTCGGCGGAGAGCCCATCGCGGTGCCGGCGATGTCGAGATGCGCCCACGGCGTTTCCTTGACGAAGCGCTGCAGGAACTGCGCGGCGATGATGGCGCCGCCATAGCGGCCGCCGATGTTCTTCATGTCGGCGTTCTTGGAATCGATCAGCTTGTCGTATTCGGGCCCAAGCGGCATGCGCCACAGCCGCTCCTGACTCGCCTGGCCGGCCGCCGTCAACCTGTCCGAAAGTTCGTCATTGTTGGAGAACAGGCCGGCATAATGCTGGCCGAGCGCGACCATGATGGCGCCGGTCAGCGTCGCCAGATTGACCATGAATTTCGGCTGGAAGCGGTCGTTGCAATACCACAGCGCGTCGGCCAGAACGAGGCGTCCTTCGGCATCGGTGTTGAGCACCTCGATGGTCTGACCCGACATCGAGGTGACGATGTCGCCGGGGCGCTGGGCATGGCCGTCGACGGCATTTTCCACCAGCCCGACGATGCCGACGACATTGGCCTTGGCCTTGCGCGCGGCTAGCGCCTGAATGAGCCCGATGACGGCCGCGGCGCCGCCCATGTCGCCCTTCATGTCCTCCATGCCGGAAGCCGGTTTCATCGAATTGCCGCCGGTGTCGAAGGTGACGCCCTTGCCGACGAAGGCGACCGGTGCGTCCTTGGCCTTGCCGCCCTTCCATTGCATGACAGCCATCCGGGCGCCGCGTGGCGAGCCTTGCGCGACACCGAGGAGCGAGCCCATGCCGAGCTTCTTCATTTCCTTCTCGGTGAGGATTTCGACCTCGACGCCGAGCGCTTCCAGTTCCTTGGCGCGGGCGGCGAATTCGATCGGGCCGAGCGTATTGGCCGGTTCGTTGACAAGGTCGCGCGCCAGAAGCACGCCGTCGATGACCGCAACCTCGTCGGCGAAGGCCTTTTTCGCCGCGGCAGGATCGGCGGTGTGGATGGTCACCTTGACCGGTTTCTTCGGCTCGGCATCGTCCTTGTCTTTCCTGGTCTTGTATTTGTCGAAGGAGTAGCTGCGCAGAATGATGCCGGCGGCAAGGTTCGCCGCTTGCCTGCCGCCAATCTTTGCGCCCGGCACATCGAGGATGACGGCCACCTCCGCTGCCTTGCGCAGGGACGCGGCGATGGTGCCGCCAAGCTTCAGCCAGGCAAAGTCATCGAGGCCGGCGACCTTGCCGGCGCCGACCGCCACCAGTCGGTCGAGCGATGTTCCCTGCGGCGCCAGCACTTCGACGACACCGGCGAATTTTCCGGAAAACTCCGCCACCGGAAACGCCCGCGCCAGCGTTCCTGAGGGGTCGCAGGCCTTTGCCGGTTCGCCAAGGCCACCATCGTCGGCCGCCAGCACGAAGATGCTGCCCTTTTTGGGTGCGGCAAATTTGGCGAAGGCGATCAATGGTCTCAAAGTCATCAGGTCCTGCTTTCGGGAAACGGCTCAGATTTTCAGGAAAAATGCATTCTCAGGGAAGATGCGCGACATTTGGTCGTTTTCCTTGATTTGGCAAGACTTTGCCGGAATCAGGGCTCATATGCGCAGCGGAATCGATAACGATTCGTCGCGGCATGGCCCCGCTTTCCTGCCGCAAACTGTTGTTAACCATCGATGTTCTCCCTTTCTTATCCATTGCCGCCGACACTCCGGCCTGCGGGACGGGCGATGTGGGACGGAGAATCGGATCGAACCGCCTGAAAGAAATGGCCAAACGCACCCAGTTGTACAGCCGCAGCCGGACGACTACCTTGTCGGCGGGCATGATGCCGTTCGGCAAATCGAGAAAAGCCTTACATGAAGGTCGTTGAACGCTACATCATGCGTCGCGCGTTGGCGGTGTTTCTCGCTGCGCTGATCTGGACGCTGGCCATTGTCTGGACGACGCAGGTGCTTGCCCGCATCGACCTGGTCACCGATAGTGGCCAATCGGCGCTGACTTTTTTCGAGGTCGCGGGCCTCATCATCCCCACCATCATCCCGATCGTGGTGCCATTCGCCCTGGTGGTGGCGGTGGCCCAGACGCTCAGCGTCATGAACTCCGATTCGGAATTGGCCGTCATCAACGCCGCCGGCGCCTCGCGCTGGACGATTGTGCGGCCGGTCCTGCTGATCGCGCTGGCGGCCAGCGTCTTTTCCTTCGCGGTCGACAATGGCGTCGAACCCTATGCCAGGCAGAAGAACCGCCAGCTGATCGCATCCTCGCGCGCCGATCTCTTGTCGCTGATCATCCAGGAAGGCACGTTCCGCAAGATCGACGACGGGCTGTTCCTGCAGATCGGCGAGCGGCTGCCGGACAACCGGCTCGGCGGCATCTTCGTGGCCGATTCGCGCGAGGAAGGCGCCAATCTGATCTATTATGCCAAGAGCGGCAGCGTCGTCGAAAAGGGTGACGAGAAGGTGCTGATGATGAATGACGGCGTCATTCATCGCAAGACGCTGACCGGCGACCTGTCGGTCATCCGCTTCACGTCCTACGCCTTCGACCTTTCCGCCTTCATGTCGGCGGCGAACGATATCATGCTCCTGCCCAAGGACCGAACGACGCAATACCTGCTCAACCCGGATCCGAACGACAAGATCTTCCAGCGCAGGCCCGGCGCCTACAAGGCCGAGCTCGACCAGCGCTTTTCCGAATGGTCCTATTCGCTGGTGTTCGCGCTGATCGCGCTGGCCGTGGCAGGCGATGCGCGCTCACACCGCGAGGCGCGCATCCACCCGCTGATCACAGCCATCGCCATTGCGCTGTTCGTGCGCTGGCTGGGCTTCTTTGCCGCCGGCAAGGCCGACAAGATCCCGCAATACGCCTATATGGTCTATGGCGTGCCGGTCATCGCCTCGGCGGTCGCCATCTGGTTCATCGTCACCTCGCGAAGCATGGAACTGCCCGGCAGCTGGGCCGACTGGATGACGAATTTCGCCGGCCGCGTCAGCGATGGCTGGACGGCGCTCAAGCTGCGCCTCAATCGGCGCTACACATCCGGCCAGGGAGCCTGACGATGGGCTGGACCCTGGGCCGCTACTTCTTCTTTCGCTACGTGTCGATCACGATCTGGTTCTTCATCGGCCTTCTGGCGCTGGTGTTCCTGATCGACTTCACCGAGCTGTCCGGCCGCATCACCGGCCTGCCGGGCTTCACCTACGGCACGGCGGTCGCGATCTCGGCGCTGAGGATGCCGATGATCATGCTGCAGACGGTGCCGTTCGTCGGCCTGTTCTCGGCGATGGCGACGCTGGTGTCGCTCAACCGAAAATACGAGCTGGTGATTGCGCGCTCGGCCGGAGTGTCGGCCTGGCAGTTTCTGTTGCCCTGCTGCATCGGTGCGCTGTTATTCGGCATATTGTCGGTCGGCGTGCTCAATCCGATCGCCGCGCATGGCTTCTCATGGTCGGAGCAGATGGAAAACCAGCTGCGATCCGGCAATTCGAACGCGGTGGCGGCCGATGCCACGCCGTGGATCCGCCAGAAAACCAACTCCGGCGATACCATCATCGGCGCCCGCGCCATCCTGAACCAGGGCCTGGAAATGGCCGACACCGTGTTCTTCGTCCTCGATCCGCAGGGCAATATCGTCGAGCGCAAGGACGCGGCGCGGGCCTTTCTGCGCGACGGCTACTGGGAATTGCAGGACGTCAAGGTGTTCAAGGACGGCAACATCCGTTCCGAAACGACCGACCAGTTGCCGACCAACCTCAAGCCGGAATTCGTGCAGGAACGGCTGGCGCGCCCCGAAACCATCCCGTTTTACGACCTTCCCGGTAAGATTGAGGTTGCCCGCTCCTTCGGCCTCAAGGCAAATGCCTTCGCCATGCAGTTCGATTCGCTGGTGGCGTTACCGTTCCTGCTTGTGGCCATGACGCTGATTGCGGCAACAGTTTCAATGCGATTTGCGAGGATGGGGCAGTCGGCAACGATGATTCTGGGTGGCGTCCTCGCCGGCTTTCTGCTTTATGTCGTTTCGGTATTGGTCAAGGCATTCGGCGTGGCGGGATTCGTGCCCACAGCCGTGGCTGCATGGGTTCCGGTTGTCGTGGCTATGTTCTTTGGGGTGACATTCCTGCTATACAAGGAAGACGGCTAGTGAGGGAGGCGGCTTTGCGCAGCCATAGGCAGGCCGGTTTGGCGCGCCTCTATTCGGCGAGCGCCTTGGCATGCCTGCTCGCCTGCGGCGTGCTGACGGCCCCTGCGCTGGCGCAGGACGTTACCGACGTGGCAACGAAAGTTCCCTCCGGCTCCCAGATGCTGCTGGCGGCCGACACGCTCGTCTATAACAATGACAACCAGACGGTCACCGCCATCGGCGGCGTCCAGATCGACTATGGCGGCAACAAGCTCGTCGCCCAGCGCGTCGTCTATGATCGAAACACCAAGCGGCTGGTTGCCAGCGGCAATGTGGAGATCGTCAACAGCGACGGCACCAAGATCAACTCGCAGCATATCGATATTACCGACGATTTCGCTGACGGTTTCGTTAATGCGCTGCGCGTCGAAACGCCCGAAAAAGCCTATTTCGCCGCCGAAAGCGCCGAGCGCATGGGCGGCGTGCTGACAACGTTCCACAACGGCGTCTATACGGCCTGCGAGCCTTGCGAAGACAAGCCGGACAAGGCGCCGACCTGGCGGATCAAAGCCAGGAAGATCATCTGGAACGGCGAAAAGAAAACGGTTCGCTTCGAGAATGCGAATTTCGAATTCTTCGGTTTCCCGCTGGCTTACCTGCCGGCGTTCGAGATCGCCGACCCTACGGTCAAGCGCAAAAGCGGCTTCCTGATCCCCAGCATCGGCTACAACAACCGTCTCGGCGTCGGCGTCAAAGTCCCCTACTATTTTGCCCTGTCGCCGACCTACGACCTCACCGTTACCGGCAGCGGCTACACCAAGCAGGGTTTCCTCGGCGAGGCCGAGTGGCGCCAGCGCTTCAACAATGGCCAGTACACGCTGAAGCTTGCCGGAATCAACCAGCAGGACCCTGGCGCTTTCCGTGATTTCGCGGCTTTCCCCGGCGGCTACAATGTCAATTCGGGGCCAGCAGGCGATCCGAACAAGTTCCGCGGCATGATGGGCACCAAGGGCCAGTTCGCCATCAATCCGCGCTGGGACTTCGGCTGGGATATCCTGCTTCAGACCGACAAGAATTTTTCGCGTACCTATACGATCGAAGGCTACAACGACGCCGTGCATCAATCGTCGGTCTACCTGACCGGCCTAAACGACCGCAATTATTTCGATGTGCGCGCCATGCGCTTCCAGGTTCAGGAGAACACACCGGACGGCAACGTCGCATCGCGCAGCGACAAGCAGCCCTGGGTGTTGCCGTCGCTCGACTATGCCTACATCCCCGACATGTCGGTGGCCGGCGGCCAGCTGTCGTTCAACGTCAATGCACGAGTCATTCGCCGCGACGATCTCGATCAGGCCTATTTTACCCCCTATGTGCCGGGCTCAGGCGTCCAGCGCGTGCGCGGCATCGAGGGCGAATCCGGTCGCCTCACCGCCGAAGCCGAATGGAAGCGTACCTTCACCACGGACGGCGGATTGCAGTTGACGCCCCTTCTGGCTCTGCAGGGCGACGTCGACTATCTCAACGCTTCTTCGGCTTCGCTGACTGCGGTAAACCAGATGGCAACGAATGTCGGTGCCGCCGACGACATGCGGTCTTCCTTCGCCCGGTACATGGCGACCGCCGGACTTGAAATGCGCTGGCCGGTGCTGTTCTCGATGACCGGCTCCAGCCATATCGTCGAGCCGATGGCGCAGGTCTTCATGCGCCCGAATGAGCAGTATGTCGGCGGGCTCGCCGTTCCCAACGAGGATGCACAGAGCTTCGTCTTCGACGCCACGACGCTGTTCGAGCGCGACAAGTTCTCCGGCTACGACCGCGTCGAAGGCGGCAGCCGCGCCAATGTCGGGTTCCGCTATTCCGGCGCCTACGACAATGGCTGGGGCACCAACGCGATCTTCGGCCAATCCTACCAGTTGGGCGGGCGCAACTCGTTCGATTCACCGGATCTGGTCAATGCGGGCGCCGATTCCGGCTTGGAGACTTCGACCTCCGACTATGTCGGCCTTGTCGGCTTCAGCAGCCCGAGCGGCTTCTCCGGTTCGCTCAGCGGCCGCTTCGACGAGCAGACCTTCGAAGTTCGCCGTGCCGAGGTGAAGGCCGCCTATTCCGGGCTGCCGGTTTCGCTGAGCGCCAAATACGCCTTCATCCAGGCGCAGCCGCTCTATGGTTTCACCACCGACCGCCACGAAGTCACGCTCGGCGCCTCGACACACCTGGCCGAAAACTGGCGCGTCTTCGGCACCGGCACCTACGACCTGCAACAAAGCGTGCTGGTCAAGGACGGCGTCGGCTTTGCCTACAATGATTCCTGCTTCACCTACCTGATGACGTACTCGGAATCACGCGACATCAACACCAAGGAAGTGTCGCAGAATGTCGGCTTCAACCTGTCGTTCCGCACGCTCGGCGATTTCGGCTCGTCCCAAAGCTCGATCGACTCCATCCAGTAGAGCCGGCTGACGACATCGTTTTGCCGCATAAAGCGGGCACGGATTTCGCCAATATCGGGCTGGAATCGCCCAAAAACCGGGTAGAATTGGGATGCTTTCGATGAGGAAATACCTGTTTTCGGCAGGATTCGCGCTCCTGTTGGCGGCGACCTCGGTCTCTGTCACCATGATGGTACCGCCGGCCTTCGCCAGTGAAATCAAGTATGTCGTCAACAACATGCCGATCACCACCGGCGACATCGCGCACCGGGCTGCCTTCCTGAAACTGCAGCGCAAGAAGGGTGACGCGGGTCAGGAAATGATCGACCAGACGCTGCGCATGGCGGAGGCCAGGCGTCTCGGCATCCGCATCTCCGACGCCCAGGTAGAGGCTGCCTATCAGCGCTTTGCCTCGAGCAACAAGATGCAGCTCAAGCAGCTCGACGGTGTCATGGCGCAGTCCGGCGTGACCAAGGAGCATTTCAAGGAATTCATCCGCTCCCAGATGGCGTGGAACCAGGCGCTGAGCGCACGCTACAGCGGCGGCGGCGGGGAGGTGAGCGAACAGGATCTGGTCAAGCGCATGCTCGAAAAAGGCGGCGCCAAGCCAAGCGCCACCGAGTACATGCTGCAGCAGGTGATCTTCGTGGTGCCGAAGGCCGAGCGCAGTGCCACACTCGCCAAACGCAAGCGCGAGGCTGAAGCCATGCGCGCCCGCTTCAATGGCTGCAACACCACGCGTGAATTCGCCAAGGGCCTGATCGACGTCACCGTTCGCGACCTCCCCCGATTGCTGGCGCCGCAACTGCCGCCGGACTGGGCCGAGCAGATCAAGGCCACCAAGCTGGGCGGCGCCACGGCCGTGCGCGAGACCGATCGCGGCATTGAATTCATCGGCATCTGCTCGTCGCGCGAGGTTTCCGACGACAAGGCGGCCCAGATGGTGTTCCAGAGCGAAGGCAGCGGCGACAAGAACGCCGACGAGCTCTCGGCCAAATATGTCGAAGAGCTGAAGGCGAAAGCCAAGATCGTTACGCGCTGAACCGGCCCAGCCGTGCGTGAGACCGAGCTTCCGCTGGCGCTGAGCGTCGGCGATCCATCCGGCGTCGGTCCGGAAATCGCCATTGCCGCGTGGCAGAGCGCCCGCGGTTCCGGTGCCGCGCCCTTCTATCTTCTCGCCGATCCGGCGCTGATTGCCGCGCGGGCGCGCCGGCTCGGCGCGGCGGTGGCAATCGCCGAGACGGTGCCGGCCCAAGCGGCTGGTGTCTTTCAACACGCCTTGCCCGTGGTGCCGCTGGCGGCCCACTTCACCGATGATCCCGGCCGGCCCGACCCGGCCAATGCCGCCGGCATCATCGAGGCCATCGATCGCGCCGTCGCCGACTGCCTTGCCGGTCACGCGGCCGCGGTCGTCACCTGTCCGATCGCCAAGAAGCCGCTTTACGATGCCGGCTTCGGCTTTCCCGGTCACACCGAATATCTGGCGCATCTGGCCTCGCTCCACACCGGCGGCACGGTGACGCCGGTGATGCTGCTCGCCGGCCCCGAATTGCGCACCGTTCCTGTCACCATCCACATCGCGCTGGCCGAGGTGCCGAAGACGCTGACGACGGAGCTGATCGTTGCCATCGCGCGCATCACCGCCGGCGATCTTGCACGCCGTTTCGGCATCGCCAGGCCGAGGCTCGCGCTTGCCGGCCTCAATCCGCATGCCGGCGAAAGCGGCGCCATGGGGACAGAGGACGAGCGCATCATTCGTCCTGCGGTCGACATGTTGCGGGCGCAAGGCATCGATGCCTTCGGGCCGCTGCCGGCCGATACGATGTTTCATGCGCGCGCCCGCGCCGGCTACGACGTGGCGGTCTGCATGTATCATGACCAGGCGTTGATCCCGGCCAAGGCGCTGGCCTTCGACGAGGCCGTCAACGTCACGCTTGGCCTGCCGTTCATCCGCACCTCGCCCGATCACGGCACAGCCTTCGACATCGCCGGCAAGGGCATCGCACGTCCCGACAGCCTGATCGCGGCGCTGAAGCTGGCCCGCCGGCTGGCCGATACCGGCGCAAAGCCCGCAGCTGCATGAGCCCAAAATCATGAGCCAAATTCATGAGCATTGACGGGCTGCCGCCGCTGCGCGAGGTGATCGAGCGCCATGGACTGCAGGCAAAGAAGGCGCTTGGCCAGAATTTCCTGCTCGACCTCAATTTGACCGGCAAGATCGCGCGGGTCGCCGGCGACCTCACCGACAGCACGGTGATCGAGGTCGGCCCCGGCCCCGGCGGGCTGACCAGGGCGCTGCTCGCTGCCGGTGCCCGCCGCGTCGTCGCCATCGAGCGCGACGAACGCTGCCTTGCGGCCTTGGCCGAGGTCTCCAACCACTATCCGGGCCGGCTCGAGGTGATCAGCGGCGATGCGCTGAAGACGGATTTTGCCGCTCTTGCCAAGACCGCGTCACAAGACGGCCCGGTGAGGATTGCCGCCAACCTGCCCTACAATATCGGCACCGAGCTGTTGATCCGTTGGCTGACCGTGGCGGACTGGCCACCCTTCTATCAATCGATGACGCTGATGTTCCAGCGCGAGGTGGCCGAGCGCATTGTCGCCGGTGCCGGCAGCGATGCTTATGGCCGGCTCGGCGTGCTGGCGGGCTGGCGGACCGAGGCGAGGATCGCCTTCGACGTGCCGCCGCAAGCGTTCACGCCGCCACCCAAGGTAACGTCCTCGGTGGTGCATCTGGTGCCGCGCGCCAGCCCTTTGTCAACCGACGTGAAAAAACTCGGTCGCGTCACCGAAGCCGCTTTCGGCCAGCGCCGGAAAATGCTGCGGCAGAGCGTGAAGAGCCTGGGTGGCGAGGCACTGCTGACGCGCGCCGGCATCGATCCGACCCGGCGTGCGGAGACGCTCAGCGTCGAGGAATTCGTGCGGCTGACAAACGCGGTTTGACCGGCGGCGCTAGCGCCGCCTAGCAATCGTCATTCAAACGCATTACATTGACGGCGAAGGAGATTGCCATGCCAGCAAATGCACTGGTCCAGACGCGTATCGACGCCGACATCCGGGATCGAGCTTCGGCGGTGCTCGAAAGCATGGGGCTGACGGTCTCGGATGCGGTGCGGATATTGCTCACCCGAACCGCCAACGAGGGTGCGCTGCCCATCGATCTCGTCACAAACAACGAGGCGTATGATTTATGGTTTCGCGCCAAGGTTCGCGAAGCGCTCGACGACACCCGACAAGACATTCCTGATGATCAAGTCGAGGCGCATTTTGCCGAGAGACGCGCCGCGGCGCGGCGTTCGGGTGAACCTAAATCTTGAAGATCGTCTGGTCGCCATTCGCGCTTTCAGATCGCGACGGCATCTTCGCGCATATCGAGGCCGACAATCCTGCGGCCGCGATCGCCACCGATGAGCGGATCGTCGCCGCAATCAACCGTCTTCGGACCTTCCCCAAAGCGGCCGGATCGGCAGGCTTGCAGGGACACGAGAGATCGTCATCGTCGGCACGCCATATGTCGCGGCCTATCAGCTGACCAACAGCACGATTCGAATCCTGCGCGTGCTTCACGGAGCGCAGCGTTGGCCGGACGATCTGCCAGGCAGCTGATGCGGCTAATTTAGATTGCCAGCGGTGGACGAGCTATTCCGTCTTCTCGTCCAGCAACCCCGAGACGAAATCGAACAGCCCGGGCCGGCGGTCGCGCCGCAGCCTTTCCGCCGTCACGATGCCACGCACTTCGGCGAAGGCGCGGTCGAGATCGTCGTTGACGATGACAAAGTCATATTCCTTCCAGTGCTCGATCTCGTTGCGGGCGTTCTTCAGCCTGGTCTCGATCACGTGCTCCTGGTCCTCGGCGCGGCGCTTGAGGCGCGACTTCAATTCCTTCATCGACGGCGGCAGGATGAAGATCGAGACGATGTCGGCGCGCATCTTCTCCTTGAGCTGCTGGGCGCCTTGCCAGTCGATGTCGAAGAGCATGTCACGGCCCTGCGCCAGCGCCAGTTCGGCCGGCTCGCGCGGCGTCGCGTAGCAATTGCCGTGCACCTCGGCCCATTCGAGCAATGCGTCGGAATCGCGCAGCCGCTCGAACTCGCGCGTGGTGCGGAAGTGATAGTGGACGCCCTCGATCTCCGAGCCGCGGCGTGGCCTGGTAGTGACCGAGACCGATAATTCCAAGCTGCCGTCGCTTTCCAGCAGGTTGCGCGCGATCGTCGACTTGCCGGCGCCCGACGGCGACGACAGGACCAGCATCAGCCCGCGGCGGCGAATGCGGGATCCGAGATCCCTGGCAACCATCGGCTCCTTGCCACCCATTCGGGTTTACTCCAGATTCTGGACCTGTTCGCGAAACTGGTCGACCACCGCCTTCAGTTCCAGCCCGATGGCGGTGACAGTGGCGGCGTTCGACTTGGAACACAGCGTATTCGATTCGCGGTTGAATTCCTGCGCCAGAAAATCGAGCTTGCGGCCGATGGCGCCGCCATTTGCCAGCAGCGCTCTGCCCGACGCCACATGCGTCTTCAGCCGATCGATCTCTTCACGGATATCGGCCTTGGTGGCCAGGAACGCCGCTTCCATGTGCAGCCGGCCGGCATCGAGATTGGCCGACGCATCCATCAGCAGCCGCACCTGTTCGGCGATCCGCTCGCGGATCGCCGCCGGTTCGCGCGACGGGTCGGCCTCGGCTTGAAGCGTCAGCGCCTCAATGGCGTCGATATGGCCGGAAAGCAGCGAACGCAGCGCTTCGCCCTCGTTCTGGCGTGCCTGCTCGAGACCTGTAAGCGCCCTTTCCAGCGCGGACAGGATTGACGCGTCGAGTGCTGCCCGCACCTCCTCGGTTTCGCTGGTTTCAGGGATATCGAGCACGCCGCGCAGGGAAAGCAGACCGTCGGCAGTTGCCGGACCAACACCGAACTGGTCCTGCAGCCGCTTGGCCAAGCCCGCCAGATCCCTGAGGAAGGCTTCGTTGACCACCGGCTGCGCCTGCTGGCCGGCGGCGCGGCCGACGGTCAGCGTCGCTTGGAAATTGCCACGCGAAAAGCGCTTCTGCAGCGTCTGCCGCACAGTCGGTTCGAGCCGCTCGAAACCTTGCGGCAACCGCAACCTGACCTCGACGCTCTTGCCGTTGACCGACTTGACCTCCCAGGCGATCGAGGCGCCGTCATGTTCGGCAACAGTGCGTGCAAATCCGGTCATGCTCTGCAAATTCATGATGCGGCTCGTGTCTCCCTGATGGTCCGATTCTACAAATTGCGCATGCGTTCGATATCACGGGCGGCGCGAATGTCAGAATCGCACTACCGGCAAGATGTTGATTTCCGCTGTCGTTTCGATCTCGCAGGGCTGAAATCGAGAAGCAGAGGCACCCGAGCAAGACCGAAAACGCTTCGAACCGCGCTGTTCGTTCAAAGCAGCAGCGCGTCCGCCTCTGTCCGCGTTGCTTAAGGTCGATCCGTCTGAAAGCGCCGACCTGCTACTGGGCGGCACCCGTATCGCCGCCGGCATCACCGCTGTCACCGGCGGCATCGCCACTTGCGTCACCGTTGTCGTCGCCATCCGCCGGCGCATCGGTCTGGCCGGGAGTCTTGGCGCCCTTGGCGGCGTCTTCAGCCTGCTTCTTCTGCAGTGCCCGGTAGCGGGCAACGTTCTCATTGTGCTCGGCAAGCGTGGTGGCAAAGACGTGGCCGCCGGTGCCGTCGGCGACGAAATAGAGATCATCGGTCTTCGACGGGTTGGCGACGGCTTCGAGCGCGGCGCGGCCGGGATTGGCGATCGGCGTCGGCGGCAGGCCATTGATCAGATAGGTGTTGTAAGGCGTCTGTTTCTGGATGTCAGATTGATAAATCGGCCGGTCGGCGGGTTTGCCCTTGCCGCCGAACAGGCCGTAAATGATGGTCGGATCGGATTGCAGCCGCATGCCCTTGGCCAGACGGTTGAGGAAGACGGCGGCAACGCGCGAGCGCTCGTCGCCCCGGCCGGTTTCCTTTTCGACGATCGAGGCCAAGGTGACGAAGTCGTCGACATTGGCCAGAGGCAGGTCGGGCGCGCGCCGCTGCCAGACCTCGTCGACCAGCTTCTTCTGGTCGGCGAGCAGCTTGTCGACCATCTGTTGGCGCGTGGCGCCGCGGGTAAAGCGCAGCGTGTCGGTGGCGAGGCTGCCCTCAGCCGGCTTGGCGGCCGGCATGTCGCCGGTCAGCGCATCCTGCTCGGCGATGCGCTGCAGCGCCTGCTCGACCGTCAGGCCCTCGGGAATGGTCAGCGAGTACATCACCGACTTGCCGCTCTTCAGAAGCTCCATGATGTCGCGCATGGAGGCGCGCGGCTTTATCTCGTATTCGCCTGCCTTCAGCGCTGAATCATTGCCATAGACCCGCACGGCGATGCGGAAGATGCGGGCATCGCTGATCAGCCCACGCCGTTCGAGCTGGTCGGCAATATCCTGGACGCCGGTGCTCGGCTTGACCAGGAAGGTGTCGCCGGCCACCGACGGGCCCGGTTCGTTGAATGCCTGCTTGCCGAAATAGAGCGAAACGCCGGCGGCGAGGATCATCAACATCACCGCGGAGATGACGAAGTTCATGAACACGACGACTTGGCTGCGCGAGGCGCGCGAGCGCTTTGGTGGTGGTGTGCCGGCTTCCGGGCGCAAAGCTTCGGCCGCGGTCTTCGGCACGATCGGGCCGGTCTGCTGGTTTTGTCCGAATTGTCCGCTGCCGCCCGGATTGGTGTTCATTAGCGCCCTACCATCTGATCTCTTAGAGCGACCATGCGCCCGATTGGACGCACAGCGTGCCCTAACATTTCAAGCCTACGCATCGTGCTTTTAAAAAAAGCGCCTTCGGTTTCAAGCCGATGCGACGAATCCCCAGCGGCAGAGTAGGCTTGAATATGGCAAAATTGACGACAGACCGCTGGCGCGCCGGTCGATACCGCAATCAGCCTGTATAACGCTGGAATACCAGCGAAGCGTTGGTGCCGCCGAAGCCGAAGGAGTTGGACAGCGCCACGTCGACCTGGCGATGCCGTGGCGTGTTCGGAACAAGATCGATCGCGGTTTCGCGTTCCGGGTTGTCAAGATTGATGGTGGCTGGCGCGATGTTGTCTCTGATAGCGAGGATCGAAAAGATCGCCTCGGCGGCGCCCGCGGCACCCAGGAGATGGCCGATCGACGACTTGGTCGATGACATCGAGATTTTCGAGGCGGCGTTGCCGACCAGCCGCTCGACGGCGCCGAGTTCGATCGTGTCGGCCATGGTCGAGGTGCCGTGCGCGTTGATGTAGTCGACGTCGGCGGGCGTCAGCCTGGCCCGGTTCAGCGCCGCCGTCATGCAGCGGAAGGCGCCGTCGCCGTCTTCGGCCGGTGCAGTGATGTGATAGGCATCGCCGGTCAGGCCGTAGCCGGTGACCTCGGCATAGATCTTGGCGCCGCGCGCCTTGGCGTGTTCGAGTTCTTCCAGCACGACGACCCCGGCGCCCTCGCCCATGACGAAGCCGTCACGGTCGCGGTCATAGGGACGCGAGGCCTTCTCAGGCGTGTCGTTGCGGTCGGTGGACAGTGCCCGGCAAGCAGCGAAGCCGGCAAGCGATAGTCTGGTCACCGGCGATTCCGCGCCGCCGGCCAGCATCACGTCGGCATCGCCGAAGATGATCAGCCGGGCGGCATCGCCAATGGCGTGCGCGCCGGTCGAGCAGGCGGTGACGACGGCGTGGTTGGGGCCTTTCAGCCCATGCCGGATCGATACCTGGCCAGATACCAGGTTGATAATGTTGCCGGGAATGAAGAATGGACTGATACGGCGCGGTCCGCGCTCTTTCAGGATGATAGCGTTCTCGGCGATGCCCTCGAGGCCGCCAATGCCGGAGCCGATCATGACGCCGGTGGCGCAGCGCTCGGCTTCGGTGCTGGGCTCCCAGCCGGAATCCTTCAGCGCTTCGTCGGCGGCCGCAATCCCGTAAAGGATGAAGTCGCCGATCTTGCGCAGTTCCTTGGGCTCGAGCACGGCTTCGGGATTGAGCGTGCCGTTGGTGCCGTCACCGCGCGGAATGACGTGGGCGATCTTGCAGGCAAGATCTTCCACTTCGAACTCGGTGACGCGCTTGGCGGCGCTGCGGCCGGTCAGAAGTTCCTTCCAGCTGTGCTCGAAGCCCATGCCGAACGGCGAAACCAGGCCAAGGCCCGTGACGACGACACGCCTCATCGCAGGTCCTCCCCGGTGATGACTGCGGATAGTGTCAGGCCGAAGCCTTGTCGATGTACTTCACGGCATCGCCGACGGTCAGGATGGTCTCGGCCGCATCGTCCGGAATCTCGACGCCGAACTCTTCTTCGAACGCCATGACGAGTTCGACCGTGTCGAGGCTGTCCGCGCCCAGATCATCGATGAAGCTCGCCTGCTCCGTCACCTTGTCGGCATCGACGCCAAGATGTTCGATGACGATCTTCTTGACGCGCTCTGCGGTGTCACTCATTTGGGGCATCCTCGTCTTTTGTTTGTCTGTCTTCGTTAGCGGGCAGAATGCCGCTAATCAAGCTGAAAGATGGTCCTGCGGGAAACGCAACGATGCCGGACCGGTTTTTGCCCGAACCGCCGGGTTGCGGGCCGCATTACACGAAAAATGGCCGAGGTCCAAGGCGAAATGGTCTCTTTTCACAAGCCGGCCATGTCTTCTTATCACCCGGCAATATCCCGTCAGATCATGGCCATGCCGCCGTTGACGTGGATGGTCTGGCCGGTGACGTAGGCTGCCTCGTTGGAGGCGAGATAGGCGACGGCCGACGCCACTTCAACACTCGTGCCCATGCGGCGCGTCGGGATCGCGGCCATTATCGCGTCTTTCTGCTTGTCGTTGAGCTTGTCGGTCATGGCCGATTCGATAAAGCCCGGGGCGACGCAGTTGACGGTGATGTTGCGGGTGGCGATCTCCTGCGCCAGCGACTTGGAAAAGCCGATCATGCCGGCCTTGGAGGCGCAATAATTGGTCTGGCCAGGATTGCCGGTGACGCCGACCACCGAGGTGATGTTGATGATGCGGCCATGGCGGCGGCGCATCATCGGATGGGTCAGCTCGCGGGTGAGCCGGAACACGGCGGTGAGGTTCACCTCCAGCACGCTGTCCCAATCCGCGTCCGCCATGCGCACGAACAGGCCGTCCTTGGTGATGCCGGCATTGTTGACCAGTATGTCGACGCCTTCGAGTTCGGCTTCGGCCTTCTGGCCAAGCGCCTTGACCTCGTCACGGTCGGCTAGATTGGCCGGGAACAGCTTTACCCGGTCGCCGAGTTCGCCGGCCAGGGTCTCCAGTTTCTCGATGCGGGTGCCGTGCAGGCCGACAATGGCGCCTTGCGCATGCAGCACCCGGGCAATCGCCTCGCCAATGCCGCCCGATGCGCCGGTGACGAGCGCCTTGCGGCCGGTCAGTTCGAACATTTTCGTCTCCTGATCTTAAGAGAACACCCTTCCCACGGGAGGGGTTGAATCGCCAGTGGATTATGCAAGCGCGGCCAGCGCCGCCTCGACATCGGCCGGCGTGCCGACGGCCGATGTGGCGATGTCGCGGTTGATCCGCCGCGCCAGGCCGGAAAGCACCTTGCCGGCGCCGATCTCAAACAGCGTGGCGACGCCATTGGCGCCGAACCACTCCACCGTTTCGCGCCAGCGCACGCGGCCGGTGATCTGCTCGACCAGGCGGCGCGCGATCTCGTCGGGGTCGCTGGTCGGGGCTACAGTGACGTTGGAGACGACGGGCACGACCGGTGCATTCTTGGTCACGCCGGCCAGCGCCTCGCGCATGACATCGGCCGCCGGCGCCATCAGCGCCGAATGGAAGGGTGCGGAGACCTGCAGCATCAGCGCCCGCTTGGCGCCCTTTTCGGTGCACAGTTTCGCGGCGAGTTCCACCGCCGCCCTGGCGCCGGAGATCACCAGTTGGCCGCCGCCATTGTCGTTGGCGATCTGGCAGACTTTGCCGGATCCCGTTGCGGCCTCGGTGCAAGCGGCTTCGACGTCGGGCTGTTCCAGTCCGATGATCGCCGCCATGGCGCCCTCGCCGGCCGGCACCGCCGCCTGCATGGCGTTGCCGCGGATGCGCAGCAGCCGGGCGGCATCGGCGACCGAAACGAAACCGGCCGCGGCAAGGGCGGAATATTCGCCGAGCGAATGACCGGCAACGTAGGCAACCTTGTCCTTCAGCGAAAAGCCGCGCGCTTCCAGCGAGCGGATTCCCGCCAGCGAGACCGCCATCAGCGCCGGCTGGGCATGGGCAGTCAGGGTCAGCGCCTCTTCCGGGCCTTCCCAGATCAGTTTCGACAGCTTTTCGCCCAACGCATCATCGACTTCCTCGAACACCCTGCGTGCCTCGGGGAAGGCGTCGGCGAGGTCCTTGCCCATGCCGACAGCTTGGCTGCCCTGTCCCGGAAAGGTGAATGCGACGGCCATTTGGGCGCTCTCCAGCGGCTGATTTTTCCTGCCTGTGACGCAAGGCGGACCGTCAAGTCAAGCCCGGAGGCGGCATTTCCGCTCTCGCTTAAACCGGAGCTGACCTCGAGTCCCTGTTCCCAAAGGCTTTTTGCCGATCACACCTGATGAAAACCGCTCACGAATCGTTTGCTGGCTCTTCTTATTTTCGCCACAGGCGCTAGCTTTTGCATGACAGTTCTATGACAGAACGGTGGCGCGAGTGGAAATGCGCGTTGCTTGGGCCGGGGGAAGAGACGTGGCTAGGATCAGGAAGGGCGCGGCCGTACCCGCGCCACAGTTCTTGGAAGACGATCCGTCCACCGGCTACCTGCCGGGGCGCAGATGGCCGGTCATCCGCTACGGTCTGGTCACGCTGCTTGCCTCCGCCATCCTGGTGTTCGCCATCGAATGGATCGTGCGGGGCGACTTCTTCGGCACGGTCGACTTCTTCCTGCAGCCATTCAAGCCGGGCTGGACCACCATCATTGTCTTTGCATTGGTGCTGATGGGACTGGACGCCGTGCTTGGCCGCAGTCACCAGAGCCTGATGATCGTGGCGCCGCTGACGCTGGCGCTGGCCTTTGTCGGGCATCAGAAGTCGCATTATCTCGGCGATCCACTCTACCCAACCGATTTTCTTTATTCGCGCCAGATCATGGCACTGATGCCGCTCTTGGTGCGCGAACGGCCCTGGACGGCGCTCGCCATGGCGGTCGGCATCGTCGCCGGCCTGTCGCTGCTGATCTATGGCTGGCGGTTGTGGCGCCGCAAGGTTCCGATCCTCAGCCGCAAAGGGCGGCTGGCGCGGCTGACGCTGGCAGTGCCGCTGCTCGCCTTCTTCGTCTCGATCATGGACTACGCCACCTTCTCGTGGACCCGCGACCGGCTGCAGATCATCCCGATCATGTGGGACCAGAAGGAGAACTACGCCTCCAACGGGTTTGCGCTGGCCTTCGCGCTCAACGTGCCGATGGCGCATGTCTCGGCCCCGGCGGGCTATTCCGACAAGGCGATCGACGCGATCGACAGGCCTGATGTGGCGGCCTCGGTACCGGATGAGAAACCCGACATCATCGTGGTGATGAGCGAATCTTTCTGGGATCCGACCAAGCTGCCCGGCGTCACAATCACGCCTGACCCGATCCCCAATGTGCGGGCGCTGCGTTCCGGCTATATGTTCTCGCCGGAATTCGGCGGCATGACCGCCAACATCGAATTCGAGGCGCTGACCGGCTTTTCCAATGCCTTCCTGCCGGCGGGCTCGATCCCCTATCAGCAATATGTGCGCACGCCGACGCCGTCGCTGGCGACCTTCCTGAAAAGCGAGGGATACCGGGCGCGCGCCATCCATCCGGGCACCAACTGGTTCTGGAACAGGGGCGCCGTCTATGCCGATTTCGGCTTCAACGATTTCCGCTCGGAAGAGACGCTGCCGCCACTGGAAAAGCGCGGGCCGCTGGCTTCCGATGCCTCGATGACCGACGAGATCATCGCAGAGGCCGACGCCAGCGAGCGGCCGGTGTTCTTCTTCGCCGTCAGCCTGCAGAACCACGGTCCCTACGAGCCGTACCGCTATTACAATCCGACCCACAAGGTCGCGGCGCCGATCAGCACATGGGCGCGGGAATCGCTGCTCAGCTACGCCGAAGGCTCCGCCGATGCCGACCGTGGCCTCGAACGATTGATCGAATGGGCGAAGAAGCGCGAGCGGCCGACGGTCATCGCCTTCTTCGGCGACCATCTGCCGCCGCTCGGCCCCGTCTATGTCGAAACCGGTTACCTGAAAGACAATGTCGCGCCGCGCAAGGAACCGACGCCGGAGGCGGCACTGGAGCATCATCAGACGCCGCTGGTCATCTGGTCTAACCGCACCGGTCCGGCGCAGGATATGGGCGCGGTGAGCCCGGCCTTCCTGCCCTACCATATCCTTACCACGGCCGGGATCACGCACCCCTACTATACCGGCTTCTTAGGCACGCTGCGCGAACGCTATCGCGTCGTGGATCGCAATCTGCTTTTGACACCGTCAGGTGAGGCCACGGCGGACTGGGCGCGGCAGAAGGACATCGATCCGGCGATCAACGATTTCCGCCTGCTGCAATACGATATGATGTTCGGCAAGCGTAAGGCGGCTCCGGACTTCTTCCCCGAAACGATCAACGGTCGTACCCCGCATACGAGTTGATGCCTGGTCTTTTCCAACCCTGCGACGCCAGGACGCTGTCCGGAGCATGCGTTACCCTTGCCTTCCAGCCAAATTGCTATATAGACGCCCGCAATCTGCCGGTCCTTGCTGGGGGCTGAACGGAGGGCCGGAGGTTTTATCCAAAACCTTCGTGTGAAGCCAGAAGCGCTTCCGCCTCCCGTGTCTCCGCTCTCGACCGTCTCGAAATGCTCCTTTCTTCCTCGCCCCCTCGGGACCAGCGGGTCAGAGAAGTTGCAGAGGCTTTTGCCGCGAGGATCCGGGAGAGAAACGAAGAAAGGCACTGAACCACTATGGCTCTATACGAACATGTGTTCCTTGCCCGGCAGGACCTCTCGCAGCAGCAGGTCGATGCGCTTGTCGAACAGTACAAGGGCGTCATCTCCGCAAATGGCGGGTCCGTCGGCCGGGTCGAGAACTGGGGACTGAAGTCCCTCACCTACCGGGTCAACAAGAACCGGAAGGCTTACTACACGCTTATGGACCTCAACTGCCCGCCGGCAGCGCTCAACGAGATGGAGCGCCAGATGGGCCTGTCCGAGGACGTGCTGCGTTTCCTGACCGTCAAGGTCGAGGCGCATGAGGAAGGCCCGTCGGCCATGATGCAGAAGCGCGAAGAGCGCTCGGAACGCGGCGGCTTCGGCGACCGCGACCGTGGCGATCGTGGTCCGCGCTCGTTCGGCGACCGTGATCGCGGCGACCGTGGCGATCGTCCGCCGCGCTCATTTGGCGATGCCGGTGGCGATCGTGGTCCGCGCCGTCCGCGCGAAGGCGTTGAAGGAGGTGCAGAATAATGGTCGACATCAATCAGATCCCGACCCGGCGCCCGTTCCATCGCCGCCGCAAGACCTGCCCGTTCTCCGGCGCCAATGCGCCCAAGATCGACTACAAGGACGTGCGTCTTCTGCAGCGCTACATTTCCGAGCGCGGCAAGATCGTGCCGTCGCGCATCACCGCCGTCAGCCAGAAGAAGCAGCGCGAACTCGCCAAGGCGATCAAGCGCGCCCGCTTCCTCGGCCTGCTGCCCTACGTGGTTCGCTAAGATCTCCGAAGCAGGCGGTTCGCCGCCTGCTTCCTTCTCCCACGGCGACGGGCGCCGCAGGGGTAATTTGATGATGCATGTCGTTGTCCCAAAACCGGGCCCACTCTTGGCGACGTGCATTGAAATCCCGAGTTGAGGTGAAAAGCCTCTAACTGCCGCGACAGGCAGGACAGCGACACCGGCGCCAAGGCGCTCAGAGCTTCCTGACCTGTTCCATTCAATTCGGCGCCGATCCCGCGGTCGGTGCCCAGACGAAGGAACAAGACCATGCAAGTGATTCTTCTCGAACGCGTTTCCCGCCTCGGCCAGATGGGCGATACCGTCAAGGTCAAGGACGGCTTTGCCCGCAACTTCCTCTTGCCGCAGGGCAAGGCGCTGCGCGCCAACGAAGCCAACAAGAAGAAGTTCGAAGGACAGCGCGCGCAGCTCGAAGCGCGCAACCTCGAGCGCAAGTCGGAAGCCAGCCAGGTTGCCGAAAAGCTCGACGGCAAGAGCTTCATCGCCGTACGTTCGGCCGGCGAGACAGGCCAGCTCTACGGTTCGGTGTCGACCCGCGACATCGCCGACCTGCTGACCGCCGAAGGGTTCTCGGTCAACCGCAACCAGATCCAGCTCAACCAGCCGATCAAGACCATCGGCGTCACCAATGTGGCGATTGCGCTGCATCCGGAAGTCGAGGTCACCATCAGCCTCAACATCGCCCGCACGGCCGACGAAGCCGAGCGCCAGGCCAAGGGCGAGACGCTGACCACCGCCGAAGCCATCTATGGCGACGACATCAACGACAATGCGCGGCCGGAGAACTTCTTCGACCCGAACACCGAGTTCGAAGGCGGCGAAGAAGACAACGCCTGATCCCGCACGGGGCCTGATCGGGAAGCAAGGGGAGCAGCGCTCCAATCACTTTCTCGTCATCCAGCCTTTCTGGACCAATGCCCGGGCCTCTCGCCCGGGCATTTTTGTGCCAAATGGAACTTTTCGAACCCCTATATATTGTTGCAGAATTGGTCCGCCAGTCTGACCGTGAGGGGACATTTGGTGATGAATATTCTGTTGAAACGCGTTCTCGACCGCCTGGTGCGTACGGGCAATCTGAAAGTCACCGGCCCGAAGGGCTCGACAGTGGTTTTCGGCGACGGCAGCGGCGAGCCGGTGCATATGCACATCAAGACCGCGCATGCCGAGCGCGCCATTACCTTCGATCCGATGCTGGCCGTGCCGGAAGCCTATATGGACGGCGAACTCGACATCATCGAGGGCGGCGTACTGGGTATGATGCGCATCGCCTTCCAGAACATGGGCAGCGGCGGTATCGACGCCACCTGGTCGAAGGCCATCGAGGGTCTGCGCCACGCCTTTCGCCGCCTGCAGCAGATCAACACCGCATCGCGGGCGCGCCGCAACGTGCAGCGCCACTATGATTTGTCGGGTGACCTCTACCGGCTCTTCCTCGACGAGGACATGCAGTATTCCTGCGCCTATTTCGAACAGCCGGACATGACGCTCGACGAGGCGCAGATGGCCAAGAAACGCCATATCGCCGCCAAGCTCAGGCTGAAGGCCGGCCAGACCGTGCTCGATATCGGCTCCGGCTGGGGTGGGCTCGGCCTCTATCTCGCCAAGGCTTTCGATGTCGACGTGCAAGGCGTGACGCTGTCGACCGAGCAGCACGGCGTCGCCACCGACCGGGCGCATGCGCAAGGCTTGCAGGACCGCGTGCATTTCGACCTCAAGGACTACCGCGAACTCAATGAACGCTTCGACCGCATCGTCTCGGTCGGCATGTTCGAGCATGTCGGCGTCAACCACTTCCGCACTTTCTTCGACAAGTCGGCGACGTTGTTGAAGCCCGACGGCGTCATGCTCTTGCACACGATCGGCCGCTCCGGCGTGCCGTGGGCGACCAGCGCCTTCATCCGCAAGTACATTTTTCCGGGCGGCTACATTCCTTCGCTGTCGGAGGTGATGCCGGCGATCGAGAAGTCGGGCCTTGTAGTCACCGACATCGAGATTCTGCGGCTGCACTATGCCGATACGCTGAAGCATTGGGGCCAGCGCTTTGCCGCCAACCGCGACAAGGCCAAGGCCATCTATGACGAGCGCTTCTGCAGGATGTGGGAGTTCTATCTGGCGGCTTCGGAAGCCGCCTTCCGCTGGCAGGATCTGGTGATCTTCCAGATCCAGATCGCCAAGAAGAACGACACGCTGCCGATGACGCGCGACTACATGGCCAAATGTGAAAAGGCGCTGGAAATGCGCGAAATGGGGCATCGTCAGGAGGCGGCGGCCGCCGAGCCTGCTGTCGCCAGGTCTGTGCCTGCCAGGTCCGTTGCTGTCAGGTCCGTTGCGGCCAAGCCAGCGCGCCGTCGCAAGGTGGCGGATCGCGAATAACGCCTCGATTGCGATTGCCGCTTGCCATTGACGGCTCTGACACTGAAAAAGGTCTCGTTCTCGCGAGACCTTTTTAATGACCTGCCTGCCCACCATGGCCACCACCCTTGTCGAGTTCGCCGGCGCCTCGGTGCTCGCACCACGCGGAGCCTGAGCGTGGAACTCCCCGCCTCGCTGCGACAAGGCGTCGAGCGCCTGCTCGAAACGATACCGCTGGCGGTGCTGCGCCAGGCGGCGAAGACGCTGTCTGACCGCTACCGCGCCGAATTGCGCGACGGCCGCCTGCACATGGCCGAAGAGATGGCGGTAAAAGCCTATCTGGCGACGCGGCTGCCGGCGACCTACGCGGCGGTACGGGCCGGTCTCGACGAACTCGCCTATGCGCGGCCCGATTTCCAGCCAACGAGCTTGCTCGATGTCGGCGCCGGTCCTGGCACGGTGCTTTGGGCCACTACAGACCTGTGGCCCGACCTCGAAGAGGCGGTTCTGGTTGAAGCAAGCGCCGCGGTGCGCAAGGTTGGCCAGTCGCTCGCCCTTGATACCATCGCCACCAGGATGGACTGGCGCGCCGGCGACGTCACCATCGACCTCGCCGATCTCAAGCCTGCCGATCTGGTCACCTGCGCCTATGTGCTGGACGAGATCGCGCCGGCATCGCTGCCGAAGCTTGTCGTCCGGCTCTGGCATTTGACCGGCGACACACTGCTGATCGTGGAGCCCGGCACACCGGCAGGCTGGCAGCGCATCCTGGCAGTGCGCAGCCAATTGCTGGAGGCCGGGGCGCACGTGCTGGCGCCTTGTCCGCATGAGGCGCCCTGCCCGCTTGAGCCGCCCGACTGGTGCCATTTTTCGCGCCGCGTCGCCCGCTCGCGCCGGCACCGCCTGGCCAAGGACGCCGACGTGCCGTGGGAGGACGAGAAATTCATCTACGTCGCAGCGTCGCGGCAAGCCGCGCCTGTACGTCAGCCGCGCGTGATTGCGCCGCCGAAATCGGGCTCCGGCAAGGTGCTGCTCAAACTGTGCCAGCCGGATGGCGGCGCCGGCGAGACACTTTTCACCAAGCGCGAGGGCGAGCTGTTCAAGGCAGCGCGGCGGCTGGACTGGGGCGATACATTGGACGGAAGAAGCGGGTAATCACCGAGATTGTTCTTGCTCTGTTCCAACGACTCGGATAGAAGTCAGCGCCTTTCGGAGTCAACCGGAATCGGGGCGCGGAAACACTCTTCTGTGGACGGTTTGCCGCCCCTGTGAACAACGGGGCATCGAGGTTGATTGGTCGTGCGGTGATGCAGAAAGGTCAGCACCGATTTATCTCGTTCTGATATCGAGAAGCCGGGATCAAAATCGGGGACATCATGGCAGAGGCAGCGCGAAAATTCGGCGTGGCGGAGCAGCAACCGCTTTATCGTGAAGCGCCGAACAACATCGAGGCCGAGCAGGCGTTGCTCGGCGCCATCCTCGTCAACAACGATGCCTTCTACCGCGTCTCCGACTTCCTCAAGGCCGGCCATTTCTACGAGCCGCTGCACCGGAAAATCTTCGAGGTCGCGGCCGAGCTCATCCGCATGGGCAAGGTGGCGACGCCGATCACGCTGAAAACCTTCCTGCCGGCCGACGAGAAGGTCGGCGACATGACGGTGGCGCAATATGTGGTTCGTCTGGCGGTCGAAGCCGTCACCGTCGTCAACGCCACCGATTATGGCCGCGCCATCTACGATCTGGCCACGCGCCGGGCGCTGATCACCGTCGGCGAGGACATGGTCAACATCGCCTATGACGCGCCGGTCGACATGGCGCCGTCCGAACAGATCGAGGATGCCGAGCGGCGGCTGTTCGAACTGGCCGAAACCGGCCGTTACGATGGCGGCTTCGAGAGCTTCACCGACGCCGTCAAGACCGCCGTCGACATGGCCAACGCCGCCTATATGCGCGACGGCCATTTGTCGGGCCTCGCCACCGGCATGCGCGATCTCGACCGCCGCATGGGTGGCCTGCAGGCGTCGGATCTGATCATCATTGCCGGCCGTCCGGGCATGGGCAAGACATCGCTAGCCACCAACATCGCCTTCAACATCGCCGAGATGTATGAGCCGGCGCAACAGGCCGACGGCTCGTTCAAGGCAGCCAATGGCGGCGTCGTCGGCTTCTTCTCACTGGAAATGTCGTCCGAGCAGCTCGCCACCCGCATCATTTCCGAACAGACGGAAATTTCGTCGTCAAAAATTCGCCGCGGCGAGATTTCAGAGATGGATTTCGAAAAGCTGGTCGCCTGCTCGCAGACCATGCAGAAGATCCCGCTGTTCATCGACCAGACCGGCGGTATCTCGATCGCGCAGCTGTCGGCGCGGGCGCGGCGGCTGAAGCGTCAGCGCGGCCTCGACCTCATCGTCATCGACTATATCCAGCTGATGCAGGGGTCGAGCGCGAAATCGTCGCAGAACCGGGTGCAGGAAATCACCGAGATCACCACCGGCCTCAAGGCGCTGGCCAAGGAACTCTCCGTTCCGATCATCGCGCTGTCGCAGCTGTCGCGTCAGGTCGAAAGCCGCGAAGACAAACGCCCTCAGCTGTCCGATCTTCGCGAATCCGGCTCGATCGAGCAGGACGCCGACGTGGTGATGTTCGTCTACCGCGAGGAATATTATCTGAAGAACCGCGAACCGAAGCCCGGCACCGACGAATACATCAAGTGGGAACACGAGATGAACGAGATGCGCGGCAAGGCCGAAGTCATCGTCGCCAAGCAGCGCCACGGCCCGACAGGTTCGGTCAGCCTCGCCTTCCAGGGCGAGTTCACACGGTTTTCCGACCTCGCCGAAGAGCATCATATTGCGGAGAGGTTCGAGTAGTCTGTTGAGAAAGGCCTCATTCCTTCGCACCCCCCTCTGTCCTGCCGGACATCTCCCCCTCAAGGGGGGAGATTGGATGTCATGTCGGCTTTCGCCAATTATCAACGTGGCACGGTGGGCGCCGAGACCAAAGCTGCTGATCTCCCCCCTTGAGGGGGAGATGGCCGGCAGGCCAGAGGGGGGTGGTGCCCCACCAGCCTTTCTAGCAACGCTCGAAGCAGGCCGCGCCTGATGGCTAAATCGCGCGTCCAGTTCATCTGCCAGAATTGCGGCTCGGTGCATCAGCGCTGGGCCGGTAAATGCGATGCTTGCGGCGAGTGGAACACGCTGGTCGAGGAAGGCACCTCGGGCGGCATCGGCTCGGGACCGGCCAACACGCGCAATGCGCGCAAGGGCCGCGCCGTGGTGCTGACCAGCCTGTCCGGTGACATCGAGGATGCGCCGCGGATCATCTCCGGCATTGGCGAACTCGACCGCGCCACCGGCGGCGGTTTCGTGCGCGGCTCGGCGCTGCTGGTCGGCGGCGATCCCGGCATCGGCAAGTCGACGCTGCTTACCCAGGCCGCAGCAGCATTGGCGTCAAAAGGCCACCGCATCGTCTATGTCTCGGGCGAGGAGGCGGTCGCACAGATCCGGCTGCGGGCGCAGCGGCTTGGCGTCGCCGACACGCCGGTCGAACTTGCCGCCGAGACCAATGTCGAGGATATCCTGGCAACAATAGCCGACGGCAGAAGGCCGGACCTCGTCATCCTCGATTCCATCCAGACGCTGTGGACCGACATGGCCGACTCGGCGCCCGGCACCGTCACCCAGGTGCGCGCCTCCGCGCAAGCGATGATCCGCTACGCCAAATCCACCGGTGCTGCCATCGTGCTGGTCGGCCATGTCACCAAGGAAGGCCAGATCGCCGGTCCGCGCGTCGTCGAGCACATGGTCGACGCCGTTCTCTATTTCGAAGGCGAAGGCGGCCATCACTACCGCATCCTGCGCACGGTGAAGAACCGTTTTGGGCCGACCGACGAGATCGGCGTCTTCGAGATGTCGGACAAGGGCTTGCGCGAGGTCGCCAATCCGTCGGAGCTGTTCCTCGGCGAACGCCACGCAAAATCGCCGGGTGCCGCGGTATTTGCCGGCATGGAAGGCACACGTCCGGTGCTGGTCGAGATCCAGGCGCTGGTGGCGCCGTCCACATTGGGCACGCCGCGCCGTGCCGTCGTCGGCTGGGACGGCGCACGGCTGTCGATGATCCTTGCCGTACTCGAAGCCCATTGCGGCGTGCGCTTCGGCACCCACGATGTCTACCTCAACGTCGCCGGCGGCTACCGGATTTCCGAGCCGGCGGCCGATCTGGCGGTTGCCGCTGCACTGGTTTCGTCGCTCACCGGTCTTGCCCTTCCCGCCGATTGCGTCTATTTCGGCGAAATCAGCCTGTCGGGCGCAGTGAGGCCGGTTGCGCATGCGCAGCAGCGCCTTAAAGAGGCCGAAAAGCTGGGTTTTGGAAGTGCGGTTCTGCCCTTGGGCAGCGAGGAGGTTGTCGGGGGGATCGGGGCCGGCGCTTTCCAGCCGACCGAACTTGCCGATCTCGTCGCACGCATAGCCGGCTCACGGCGCAGCCGTGTCGACGTGGAAGATTGACGCGGCTCGCCCGAGCCGTGAAAAGACAATCTGAGTGGGGCGAAAGACATGCCGATTACGCTGCTGGACGGAATTCTCGTCGGCTTCACCCTGGTCTCGGCGATGCTCGCCATGGTTCGCGGCCTGTCACGCGAAATCCTGTCCGTCGTGTCCTGGGCGGCTGCCGCCGCGGCGGCATTCTTCTTCTACAAGCCGGTGCTGCCTTACGTTCAGCCCTATGTCGAAAGCGACAAGATCGCCATGGCGGCATCCGCCGGCATCGTCTTCCTCATCGCGCTGATCGTCGTTTCCGTCATCACCATGAAGCTTGCCGACTGGATCATCGATTCCAGGATCGGCGCGCTCGACCGTACGCTGGGCTTCCTCTATGGCGCCGCGCGCGGCGTCCTCGTAGTCGCCGTGGCGCTACTGTTCTTCAACTGGCTGGCCGGCGCCAAGGCCCCTGCCTGGATCGCCAACGCCAAGTCGAAGCCGCTGCTCGAGACCATCGGCGCCAAGCTGGAAAGCCTGCTGCCCGAAGATCCGGAAAACGCCATCCTGAAGAAGCTCAATCCGAATCAGCCGGCAGCCGAGACGCCTCCGGCGGCCGATGCACCGGCGGCGGATGCTCCGGCAACCGGTGACGATACGCCGGCGCCCGACGACGAGACCGACGCTCCGGCCGATAACGCACCCGCGCCCGCTGCTCCGGCTCCGGCCGCGCCGGCAAACTGATACGGACGGATGGTGCCGGACAGGCGCCATCCCGGCAGTTCCGGCCTGACTACGTTGCTTTCGCGGCGCTATCGCACTATATGGCCATTTTAGCGGAGCTTGAGCCCCATGGCAGTTTCGAAGGCAGACGCGGACGACGTGCTTTCCGCCGAAGCAGACGATCATTTCCACGACGAATGCGGGGTGTTCGGCATTTTCGGCCGGCAGGACGCTGCGGCCATCGTAACGCTAGGCCTGCATGCGCTGCAGCATCGCGGCCAGGAAGCGGCCGGCATCGTCTCCTATGACGGCACGCAGTTCCATGTCGAACGCCATGTCGGCCTGATCGGCGACACCTTCACCAAGCAGCACGTCATCGACAGCCTGCAAGGCAACCGTGCCATCGGCCACACGCGCTATGCCACGACCGGCGGCGCCGGCATGCGCAACATCCAGCCCTTCTTCGCCGAACTCGCCGATGGCGGCTTTGCCGTCGCCCATAACGGCAATCTCACCAACGCCATGACCGTGCAGCGCGCGCTGCAGAAGCAGGGCGCGATCTTCTCGTCGACCTCCGACACCGAGACGCTGCTGCATCTCGTTGCCACCAGTAAGGAACGCGATTTGAATTCGCGCTTCATCGACGCCGTGCGTCAGGTCGAAGGCGCTTTCTCGCTGGTCGCGATGACCTCCAAGAAGATGATCGGCTGCCGCGATCCGCTCGGCATCCGCCCGCTGGTGCTCGGCGACCTGGACGGCGCCTGGATCCTGGCCTCCGAAACCTGCGCGCTCGACATTATCGGCGCCCGCTTCGTGCGCGACCTGAAGCCCGGCGAAATGGTCGTGGTGACCTCGAAGGGCATCGAGAGCCTGTTCCCCTTCGAGCCGCAGAAGACCCGCTTCTGCATCTTCGAATATGTCTATTTCGCCCGCCCGGACTCCTCGGTCGAAGGCCGCAATGTCTACGAAGTGCGCAAGCGTATCGGCGCCGAATTGGCGCAGGAAAGCCCGGTCGAGGCCGATATCGTCGTGCCGGTGCCGGATTCCGGCACGCCGGCGGCAATCGGCTTCTCCCAGGCGGCAGGCATCCCCTTCGAACTCGGTATCATCCGCAACCACTATGTCGGCCGAACCTTCATCCAGCCCGGCGATTCGATCCGCCATATGGGCGTCAAGCTCAAGCACAACGCCAACCGCCGGATGATCGAGGGCAAGCGCGTGGTGTTGGTCGACGATTCGATCGTGCGCGGCACCACCAGCCAGAAAATCGTGCAGATGGTGCGCGACGCCGGCGCCAAGGAAGTGCATATGCGCATCGCCTCGCCGCCGACCAGCGCGTCGTGCTTCTACGGCGTCGACACGCCGGAGAAGTCGAAGCTTTTGGCATCGCGCATGTCGATCGAGGAAATGGCCGAGTTCATCCGTGTCGATTCGCTCGGCTTCCTCACCATTGACGGGCTCTACCGCGCCGTCGGCGAAGCCAGCCGCGACAATGAGCAGCCGCAATTCTGCGACGCCTGTTTCACCGGCCAGTACCCGACCCGCCTGCTCGACTTCGAAGGTCACGACAATGTGCGCACGCTGTCGCTGCTGGCGAACAACGGGGCGTAAAGCCCAACTGCTATCCTTGAAAGCGCTCGCATGACCCTCGACCTCTCCGGCCGCGTCGCGGTCGTTACCGGCGCCTCGCGCGGCATCGGCTACTTCATCGCCAAGGAACTTGCCGCCGCTGGCGCCCATGTCATTGCGGTAGCCCGGACCGTCGGCGGGCTGGAAGAACTCGACGACCAGATCAAGGCCGAGCGCGCGAAAACCGGCAAGGGCGAAGCGACGTTGGTGCCTCTCGACCTCTCAGACATGGCCGGCATCGACCGGCTGGGCGGCGCCATTCACGAGCGCTGGGGCAAGCTCGACATTCTGGTGGCCAATGCCGGTGTGCTCGGCGTCATCTCGCCGATCGGCCATGTCGAGGCCAAAACCTTCGAGAAGGTTATGACCATCAATGTCACCTCGACCTGGCGGCTGATCCGCTCGGTCGACCCGCTGCTCAGGCTGTCCGACGCCGGCCGCGCCATTCTCATGTCGTCCGGGGCCGCGCATTCGGCGCGCGCCTTCTGGGCGCCCTATGCGGCGTCGAAGGCGGCTGTGGAAGCCATGACGCGTTCCTGGGCGCATGAGACGCAGAGCCTGCCGCTCCGCATCAATGCGGTCGACCCCGGCGCCACCCGCACCGCCATGCGTGCGCAGGCCGCGCCCGGCGAGGATCCGGAAACGCTGCCGCACCCGTCAGAGGTGGCAAAACGCATCGTGCCGCTGGCGAGCCCCGAGATGAAAGAGACGGGGCTGATCTTCCAGGTCAAGAACAACCGCTTCGTCGCCTACCGGCAGCCGGAATAAACCGGGTTGTAGCGGGATTAAACAGGCCTCCAGTTACGTTTCTTCGAATGTAGGACATTCGAAACAGGAGGACCGACATGCGTAGACTTCTTCTCGTTGCCGCCGCCGCGATTGCCGCCACAGCCGGCGTGGCGCTGGCGCAAGACGCAAAGATGAGTTTCTTCGTCACCAGCGTCGGTTCCGGCAAAGGCGCCGATCTCGGCGGTCTCAAGGGTGCCGACGCGCATTGCGCCTCGCTGGCGGAAGCGGCTGGGGTTACCGGCAAGGAATGGCACGCCTATCTCTCGAGCGCCAATGTCGATGCGCGCGACCGTATCGGCAAGGGTCCCTGGGTCAACGCCAAGGGCGAGAAGATTGCCGATGACGTCGCCTCGCTGCACAGCGACGCCAACGCCATCAACAAGCAGACGGCGCTGACCGAGAAGGGCCAAGTGGTCAATGGCCGCGGCGACAAGCCGAACCGGCACGACATATTGACCGGCTCGAAGCCTGACGGCACCAAGCTCGCCGACCAGACCTGCGGCGACTGGACCTTGAGCGGCGCGGAGGGCGCGGCGATGATGGGCCATCACGACCGCACCGGCCTTGATGAGTCGGCGGCGGCGAAATCCTGGAACTCCTCGCATGCCTCGCGCGGCGGCTGCAGCCAGGAGGCGCTGAAAGGCACCGGCGGCGACGGCCTGTTCTACTGCTTTGCGACGAACTGAGAGACGTCTGGGAGCGGTTCGTTCACGGGTCTGTGATGATCCGGCAGGTCCCTCCCCCCTCGCCCTGCTTTCGCCATCAGCCGGGAGTTGCTAGGGTCGACCCGACTCCGACACTCAGCAAAGCGAGGAATTCCCATGGCTGCTCCCAGCGTAGCATTGGTCTGGTACCTGGTGATCGCCGGCCCGCAAGGCGGCATGGTGGTGCTGCCCAGCACCTTCGACACCCGCGAACAGTGCACAAACGCGATTACCGAATATCAGAAGCAGCCGACGCCGGCCGGCTGGGCGGTCAACTGCGTGCCGAGCGCCTCGCCGTTTACCGATGAGGGCGACGCGGAAGAGCCTGCTGCGCAGTAGCGCAATCTCCCCCCTCGAGGGGGAGATGGCCGGCAGGCCAGAGGGGGTCGCCTCGCGTAGAGTGCCAACCTCCTTCCGCACAAAGGGCGTCGCGTCCAGTCGGCCCGACCCCCTCTGTCGCCTTCGGCGACATCTCCCCCTCAAGGGGGGAGATCAGGCGCGCGCACTCACCGTCAGCTCCGGCTTGCTGTTGATGGTCTGGAAGACCACGCAATAGCGTTCGGTCAGCTTGATGAGCGAATCGATGCGCGCCTGCGGCTCATCCGTGTCGAGGTTGAAATTCAGCCGGATGGCGCGAAAGCCCACGGGGGCGTCCTTGGCCACGCCCAGCGTGCCGCGAAAGTCGAGATCGCCTTCGGCCTCGACGGTGGCTGCGCCAAGCCTGAATTCCAGCGCCGTCGCCACTGCCTTCAGCGTCACGCCGGCGCACGCCACCAGCGCCTCCAAAAGCATATCGCCCGAACACAATTCGAGCCCGGAACCGCCGGTCGCCGGATGCAGGCCGGCGACCGCCAGCGCCCTGCCCGTCTCGACCTTGCAGGCAATCGACTGGTCGTCGATGGAGCCTTTGGCGCGAAGCGTGATCAGCGCTCGCGAGGAATCGTCGCGATAAGCCTCCTTGATCGGTGCCTGCATGGCCTTGAGTGCGGTGGCGTCCAGGTTGCATTC
Organism: Mesorhizobium sp. M0217; assembly: GCF_040321955.1. Classification (NCBI taxonomy): domain Bacteria; kingdom Pseudomonadati; phylum Pseudomonadota; class Alphaproteobacteria; order Hyphomicrobiales; family Phyllobacteriaceae; genus Mesorhizobium; species Mesorhizobium sp. M0217. Next base: position 75,332 of record NZ_JAMYSN010000023.1, read on the forward strand.
CTTTTCGAGTCCGTCGCGCTTTGATAGCACTGATATGCCGGCGAGACAGCGCCCCCCTCTGGCCCGGCCACCTCCCCACAGGGGGGAGATCTGCAGCTTCGCCGATGGCGCTTTCTACGCCGGCGATCAGCGAAGGCGGTCGCGACATCCAATCTCCACCCCTGTGGGGGGAGATGTCCGGCAGGACAGAGGGGGCTGAAGGAATGCTACCTCACGAAGAGTTACTTTGACTTCGACCGCCCCGGCCATACCTAAGCAGAGTCATTCCCGCGGAGACATCATGCCGTTCAAGCTGAAACTGATCTCGCTTACCCTGTTGGTGCTTGCAGCCTTCGCGCAGCCAGTCCTCGCCGAAACGCCCGAGCGCCCCGCACCGGCAGGCGGCGTGCTGTCGCTGCTGCCGGCACCGCAGACGACCAGCCATTCAATCACCATTGCCGGGCGCAAGCTGGACTATCAGGCAAAGGCCGGCACGCTGTCGCTGCTATCCGGCAAGGGCGAGGTCACCGCGGAAATCTTCTATGTCGCCTACACGCTGCCGCCACTGGCGGGCGCGGAGAAGGCTCGCCCCATCACCTTCGTCTTCAATGGCGGCCCGGGCGCGGCATCCGCCTATCTGCATCTCGGCGCACTCGGCCCGCGTGTCGTCGCGACCGGCGCCGATGGCCAATTCCTGCCGCCGCCGCAAAAGCTGATCGACAATCCCGACAGCTGGCTCGACATGACCGACCTCGTCTTCGTCGATCCGGTCGGCACCGGCTACAGCCGCGAGGCCCCCGGCCAGGACACGAAAGATTTTTGGGGCGTCAGCCAGGACGCCAGTTCGATCGGCGCTTTCATCCGGCTCTATCTCGCCCAGAACGGCCGCACCGGATCGCCGCTCTTCCTTGCCGGCGAAAGCTATGGCGGGTTCCGCGCGGCACTTCTCGCCAGGACCCTGCAGGAAGATGTCGGCCTGAGCCCCAACGGCATCGTGCTGATCTCGCCTGCACTGGAGTTCACGCTGGTGCTGCCCGACGAATTCCAGCCACTGCATTGGGCGCTGGAACTGCCCTCGCTGGCGGCGGTGCGCCTGCGCAGCGAAGGCCTCAGCGGCGAGGCGCTGCGCGAAAAGCTCGCCGAGGTCGAACACTATGCTATGGGTGACTACCTCACCGCTCTGGCCGGCGGGCTGGAACAGGGTGGGCGGCTGGCCAGCCAGCGCGTGGCCGAGATCACCGGCCTGCCGCTCGACCTCGTGCAACGCAATTTCGCCCGCATCCCGACCGCCCTGTTCGCGCGCGAATTCCAGCGCCCCAGTGGAAAAGTGCTCAGCCCGTATGACGGCACCATCGCCACCAGCGACATCGCCCCGGAGAGCGCCCGCAGCGCCGGCCCAGATCCGGTGCTCGACCGCAGCGTGCCGGCGCTGACCTCGGCCTTTGTCGGTTATGCGCGCGACGAGCTGAATTTTCGCACCGATGTCAGCTACAGGTTGCTCAATGGCGATGTGACCCACGCCTGGGACTATGGCGGCTCGCGGCAAGGCTATGCCGGGGTGATGGACGATCTGCAGCGGGCGCGCTCGCTCAACCCGGGGCTCGGCGTGGTGATCGTCAACGGCGACACCGATCTGGTCACTCCCTATCTGGCCTCACGCTATCTGGTGAGCCAAATCCCGACGCTCGGCGGGGCAAAACCCATCCGTCTCGACGTCATCGAGGGCGGCCACATGATGTATCTCAGGCCGGGCGGCCGGCGCGCCCTGAAGGAGGCCGCTTCGGAGCTCTACCAGGCAACACAGTGAACGGCGTGCCCACGCTGTCGGCCAGGCTGCGCCAACGCAAGCTTGCCACTGGCGTAGCGCCCCGCAGGCTTTCGCCCGTATAGCCTGCAATGGGAGCCTGATTGGGGCAGGCTTCTTCTTCGTCCTCTTGACAGCGCCGGACACGCCGCATGGCCGATATTGCCATTCTGGAAACCCGCGAAAGGGTGCTTGCCGGCATCCTGTTCACCGGCTGCGCCTATTTCCTGTTTTCGACGCAGGACGCCGCGATCAAGCTTCTGGTCGTCGGCATCAGCGTCTGGCAGATCATGTTCTTCCGCTCGATCGCTGTGCTTATCGGCTGTGCTGCAATCGGCGGACCGCCCATCTTTGCCGACACAATGCGCTCGCCCATCGTGCGGCCGATGCTGGTGCGCAGCGCCTTCACGCTCGGCGCCTGGCTCTGCTACTACAACGCGGCCCGCTCCCTGCAGCTGGCCGAACTCACCACCATCTATTACGCCGCCCCGATCATCGTCACCGTGCTGTCGGTGGCGATGCTTGGCGAAAAGGTGCCGCTGTTGCGCTGGCTGGCGGTGTTCATCGGCTTCGTCGGCGTCTTCATCGCCTGTGATCCCACTCGTCTCGGCTTGTCCGTGCCGATGCTCTTGGTACTGGCGGCGGCAGTGCTGTGGGGCATTGCCGTGGTGCTGTTGCGCAAGACGGCGCTGGCCGAGCGCACGCTGATCCAGCTTGTGCTCAACAATTTCTACTTCCTGGTGTTTTCCGCGGTGCCGGCGCTGTTGGTCTGGCAGATGCCGGACTGGCGCCAGTTGCTGCTTTTGATCAGCGTCGGCGCGCTCGGCGGCGTGGCGCAATTTATGCTGTTCGAAGGCATGAAGCGGGCGCCGGTGTCGATCGTGGCGCCGTTCGAATACACCTCATTGGTCTGGGCCTTCGGGCTCGGCTTTGCGATCTGGGGCGACGTGCCGCGTCGCGAGGTGTTTCTGGGGGCGGCGTTGATCGTCGGCGCCGGCCTGCTGATCATCGGCAACGAGCATTTCCGCAAGCGGCTATGAGTACCCCGTGCTGACAGCATGGTGGCAGGAGAAGACGGATAGGCTGCTGAGATGACGGAAGCGCTCGACGGCCCAGGCACCACAGATACCGCTGCCGAGCGTACGCTCGGCATCATGCTGGTGGCGGCCTCGGCGGCTTTCTTCGCCCTCACCGGCGTGCTGACCAAATCGATCCACACCGACCCGCTGACCATCACTTGCTGGCGCGGCTTTGTCGGCGCGATCCTGATCACCTTCTATGTGCTGTGGCGCTGGCGCCGCTCCGGCGGGCGGGAAAGCTTGCGACTTGGCTGGCGCGGCTGGCTGCTGGCCCTTGAGGGCGCCGCGGCCAGCATCGCCTTCATCTCGGCGTTCAAATTCACCTATGTCGCCAATGTCGCTGTCATCTACGCCACCGCGCCCTTCATCACCGCGCTGCTCGCCTTCGTGCTGGTGCGCGAGCCGTTCCGGGCGCAGACGCTTGCCGCCGCCGCCGTTTCGCTGTGCGGCGTAGCGATGATGGTCGGCTCCGGCTTCGGCAGCGGTCATCTGTTTGGCGATGGGCTCGCGCTGCTGATGACCGCCGGCAGCGCGCTCTACATGATCATGGTGCGCGCCTTCCGCGACACGCCGGTGGTGTGGGCGGGCGCAGTCTCGGCGCTTCTGCTGTTCGTGCTCGGCTGGTTCGTCACCGACCCCCTGGCGATTTCTGCTCGCGACGCCGTGCTGCTCGTCGCCTTCGGAGGATCGTTCGCGGCGGCGTCGATCCTGTGGACGGAAGGCTCGCGGCTGATCCCTGCGCCCGAGTCCGGCCTTCTCGGTGCCGCCGAAGTGCCGTTTGCGATCCTGTTCGCCTTCCTGTTCCTCGGCGAGATCGCGCCGGCCGCCAGCCTGATCGGCGGCGCCATAGTACTGTGCGCGGTTTTCGCCCATGCGGGGCGCGACTGGCTGGCCGCGAGAAAAAGTGCGGCAACCCAATAATTATTTTCCAAGTCATGGAACCATCATGCGGATCAGGCAGTTTTATGTGCGACGGGTCACCCCCCAAGTCCCCCCAAACCCCTCGACCCGTCCTCCTCAAAGCCGACCGTAAAGGTCGGCTTTTTCTTTGGACATCAGCCGGCAAAGCCGGGCAAGGCGAGGTTGTCGCTGAGCAGGATGGCAAGATCGCGCGCCGGCCGCTCGGCGCCCTGGCCGAGTTTTATCGCGAATTGCGCTGTCGGCACCGGCGGCAGGGCGAATTCGCGCGGTGCTTCGGCAATGCCTGAATGGGCAAAGCGGGCGGTGCGCAAGGTCAGCGCGATGCCGGCATTGACCGCCGTGCGCAAGCCGGCAAGGCTGGCGCTGCCGGCGGCAATGCGGTAGCGGCGGCCGGCAGCATCGAGGGCCGCGAGTGCTGCTTCGCGAAAGCCGCAATAGGGGTCGAGCAGCGCCAGCGGCAATTCCTCTTCCCGCACGGCAAGCCCTTTTTGCGAGCACAGCCACAGCATCGGCTCACTGAACAGCCCGACTTCGTCATTGGCCGGCGTCTTGCGCATGACAACGGCCAGATCGAGCTGCCCGGCCTGCAGCGCCTCGCCAAGCTCGGCCGAACGGCCAACGCGGAGTTCGACCCTGACGCGCGGATGGCTGGCCGCGAAGGCGCGCAGCAGCTCCGGCAGGCCGCTATCGGCGAAATCCTGTGTCGTGCCGATGGCGACGCGACCAGCGGCACGCGCGCCCTTGAGCGCCAGCCAGGCCTCGCTGTGCACGGCAAGAATGCGGCGGGCATGACCGACAAGATCCTCGCCGGCCGGCGTCAGCCCGCGCCCGCGCCCCTGCGCCACCAGCAGCGGTTCGCCGACGATCTCCTCCAGACGCTGCATCTGCGCGGTCACCGCCGAGGGCGAGCGGCCGACAGCAGACGCAGCCTGAGCCAGCGAGCCGCCATCGACAAAGGCAAGGAAGGTTTTGAGCAGATCGGGATCGAGAGCTTGCATACTTCGATAATACAGAACCTTTTGTTCGAAACAATTCGATTTTTTTGATTCAAAGATGATGGCATTGTCTCTCCAACGGCAAACAGACGCCGCTCAAACGAAGGAGAGAAAAATGCCCATCATCAACATCAGCGTCACCGGCAAGCCCGACGCCAAGCTGTCCGCCACAATCGCCAAGGAAATCACCGAGCTGACGGCAACCCATCTGCGCAAGGACCCGACGATTACCGCCGTCGCCGTCACCTATGTCGACCCGCAGCATTGGTTCGCCGGCGGCAAATCGCTGGCGGAGCATGGCGCCAACACCTTCTGGCTCGACATCAAGGTGGTCGACGGCACCAACACCAAGCTGGAACTGGAGGCTTATCTGAAGGCGATCTTTGAGGCCTTTGGTAAGTTGCTGGGTGGTGTGCACGAGGAAAGCTATGCCTTCGTGCATGAAGTCCCGGCCGCTGCTTACGGTTATGGCGGCAAGAGCCAGGAGTTCCGGTTCATCAGCGGGCGGATCAAGGCGGCTTGAGCCAACGTGAAAGCGCAGCGCCGCCCCTCATCCGCCCTTCGGGGCACCTTCTCCCCGTGAACGGGGAGAAGGAAGAGGCTCTACATTGACCTTGCCCCCCATTGCGCTACCCTCTGCTCTCGAAGCGGACGAAGAGCCGCATACCGGACCGTTGGGAGAGACGCGGCATGATCCTGACACTGGCGCTGCTTGCAGGCCTCGTGCTGGCCTGGCTGCTGATTGGCGCGATCGAGACGTTTCGTCTCGACCTGCGCTTTACCCAGGCGCTACTCTATGTGCCGTTCAAGCTCGCCTACCGGATCGATGACCGGCGCATCCGCATTGCCCGCAACGCGCCGACGCCGGTGATCTATGTGGTCTCGCACCAGTCACGCTTCGAGCCGGCGCTGATGCTGTCGCTGCTGCCCGACGACACGCTGCACATTCTCGACGAGGCCTCGGCGCGCTCGCCCTGGATGGAGCCTTGGCGCGAGCTTGGCCGCACCATCGCCTTCAACGCCGAGCATCTCTTCGTCAGCCGGCGGCTGGTCAGGGTGCTGAAGGGTAAAGGCCGGCTTGCCGTCTATCTGCCCGGTGACGTCGAGCCCGATGTGAAGACGTTTCGCCTGTTCCGCGCCGTCACCCGAATCGCCATGCAGGCCGACGCCCTCATCGTGCCGATCTTCGTCACCGGCTCGCGCGACCTGCCGGTTTCCTTGACGCCAAAGAACCGGGCGCCGCGCCACTGGTTCCCAAAACTCTCGATCAGCGTGCTGGAACCAATGACGATTGCCGAACTGGTGGCGCGCAACCCCGACCAGGCTTCCAACACAAATGCGTTGTTCGACCGCATCGCCGAGGCGCGGCTTTATGGCAGCAACCTCGATCGCGGCCTGTTCCTGGCCATGCGCGATGCCGCGGATCGCACCGGCGCCTCGCATCCGATCATCGAGGATGTGATCAGCGGCTCGCTCAGCTATCGAAAAATGTTCATCGGCGCGCGCGTGCTCGGCCGCCGTTTCGAGGCGGTGGCGGCGCCCGGCGAAGCGGTCGGGGTTTTGCTGCCCAACGCCAATGGCGTGGTGCTCTCCTTCGTCGGCCTGCTCTCGGCCGGCCGGGTGGCGGCGATGATCAACTACACGGCAGGGCCGGCCAGCGTAACCGCCGCGGTGCGCACGGCAGTCATCCGAACGGTGGTTTCCTCGCGCGCGTTCGTCGAGAAGGCGGCGCTTGCCGACATCATCGCCGCGGTCGAGGCCGGCGGCGCCAAGATGCTGTGGCTGGAGGATGTGCGCGCAAGCGTCACCACACTGGAAAGGCTCGCAGCAGCGGTGCTCTGGCGGTTCCCGCTGCAGCGGCAGGATGCGGCCAAGCCCGCCGCAATCCTGTTCACCTCAGGCTCGGAAGGCACGCCCAAGGCCGTGGTGCTGTCGCACCGCAATCTCCACGCCAACGCCATGCAGGCCGAGGCGCGCATTACCATTTCGCCGTCCGACATCCTGCTCAACGTGCTGCCGGTTTTTCACTCTTTCGGCCTGACCGGCGGCACCATCCTGCCGCTGGTGACCGGGGTGAAACTGTTCCTCTACCCGTCACCGCTGCACTACAAGATCATCCCGGAGATCGCTCGCAAGGTGAAGCCGACCATCATGTTCGGCACCGACACGTTCCTTGCCAACTATGCCCGCACCGCGAAGGATGGCGATTTCTCCAGCCTGCGCTTCGTCGTCGCCGGCGCGGAAGCGGTGAAGCCGGAGACGCGGCGCGTTTATCGCGAGCGCTTCGATGCCTCGATCATCGAGGGGTTCGGGCTGACCGAGGCCGCCCCAGTCGTTGCCGTCAACACCGCCATCCATGGCCGCGACGGTACGGTCGGACGGCTGTTGCCGGCGATGCGCATGAAGCTCGAACCGGTCGAGGGTATCGAGGGTGCCGGCCGCCTGTGGCTCGACGGGCCGAATTTGATGATGGGCTACATGACCGCTGACCGGCCCGGCGAATTGCAGCCGCTGGACGGCTGGCACGACACCGGCGACATCGTCTCGGTAGACCGCGAAGGCTTCATCACCATTCGCGGCCGGGCAAAACGCTTCGCCAAGATCGCTGGCGAGATGGTGTCGTTGGGCGCCGTCGAGATGCTGGTGCAGTCGCTGTGGCCGGAAGAGCGCCACGCCGCGGTGGCGGTGCCGGACAAGAGGCGCGGCGAGCGCATCGTGCTGGTCACCACCGCCGACGACGCCGATCCGGAAGAACTGCGCGCCTTCGGCAAGAAGGCAGGTGCGGCCGAACTGATGGTGCCCAACGACATCGTCAAGGTCGAGGAGATCCCGGTGCTGGGTTCCGGCAAGACGGATTATGTCTCGACGCGGAACCTGGCGATCGAGAAGCTGGGGCTGGGCCTGGCGGCTTAGCGTATCTCCCTCCTCGAGGGGGAGATGGCCGGCAGGCCAGAGGGGGTCGCCTCGCGTGAAGCGCCGACGTCCTCTTCGCTCAAACGAGGTCGCGTCCGGGGCGTACCGACCCCTCTGTCGCCTTCGGCGACATCTCCCCCTCAAGGGGGGAGATAACAACTACCCAATATCCGACGGCGGCACTTTTTCGCCCTCGCGCTTGGCGCGCTTCGAATACGCCCGCACGCTGAAAGGCAGGAAGATGAGATAGCCTGCGACAGAGGCGGTCAGCGTGTACCAGGGATAGGTCATCAACAGCAGGACGTAGAGAACGACCGCCAGGATGATCGGCAGCACCTTGTCGCCCGGCACTTTCAGGCTTTTGCCGGAATAGACCGGCAGCCGGCTGACCAGCAGGAAAGCGACCAGCACAGTGAAGCCGGTGGCGACGAATGCCGTCAGGCGGTCCGGCTCGAGACCGAGCCGGAGGAAGGACAGATAGAGCGGCAGCATAACCAGCACGGCGCCGGCCGGCGCCGGCACGCCAACGAAGTATTCGCTCTGCCAGATCGGCCGGTCATGGTCTTCGTCGAGCACGTTGAAGCGCGCCAGCCGCAGGCCACAGGCGATGGTGAACAGAAGGGCTGCGATCCAGCCGAAGGAGCCGGCGCGGTCGAGCAGGAAGGCGTAGAGCACCAGTGCCGGCGCGACGCCGAAATTGACGATGTCGGCCAGCGAATCCATCTGCGCGCCGAATTTGGATGTCGCCTTCAACATGCGCGCCAGGCGCCCGTCTATGCCGTCCAGGAAGGCGGCGAGCAGCACCATCACCACGGCCGGCTCGAAACGGCCCTCGAAGCCGAAGCGGATGCCGGACAGGCCGGCGCAGATGGCAAGCACGGTGACCAGATTAGGCAGCACCATGCGCATCGGAATTTCGCGGATGCGCGGGCCGCCGCTGCCATGGGCCTCGAACTTTTTGAACGGCGCGCCCACCGCTTACGAAATCCTGACGAGCGGGGTTGCGGCGACGCCGCCGAATTCGGCGAGCACGGTTTCGCCGCCGACCGCCGTCTGGCCGACGGCGACGCGCGGCACCGCGGTCGACGGTAGGAAGACATCGACGCGCGAGCCGAAGCGGATCAGGCCAAAGCGTTCGCCGACGGCAATGGAGCCGCCGGTCTCGGCCCAGCAGACGATGCGGCGCGCCACCAGGCCGGCAATCTGCACGGCGACAACGATGCCGTTGGGACTGTCTATGACCAGCCCGTTGCGCTCGTTCTCCGAGCTTGCCTTGTCGAGTTCGGCGTTCAGGAATTTGCCCGGCCGGTGCTCGATTTTGGTGATGCGGCCGCGCACCGGAGCGCGGTTCACATGGCAGGAAAAGACGTTCATGAACACCGAGATGCGGGTCATCTCGGTGTTGCCGAGGCCAAGCTCGCGCGGCGGCACGGCCGGGCCGACCGCCGAGATGACGCCGTCGGCGGGACTGACCACCAGCCTGTCATCGACCGGGGTGACACGCTCGGGGTCACGGAAGAAATAGACGCACCAGGCGGTCAGGATCAGGCCGATCCAGAACAGCACCGAGGAGAAATAGCCCAGGAACAGCGTGCCCGCACCAAAGGCGGCAATGAACGGATAGCCCTCGCGATGGATCGGAACGAAGGCATTCTTGATCGAATCGACAAGGCTCATCGGATGGGGCTCATGGGATGGGGGCGGTCCCTGTTTCAGGTCCGGCCTCAATACCGGAAAGGCTCCGCTGCCGCAACGCAACATTGGGCAAGGCCGCATCGTCCGCAGCCGGCAGGAACGGTGACGTGCTTGCCTGTCGGCTGCTTTGCCGCCAGAATTCGGGTCAACGCCGGCTGAACGCGCGGCGAAAAGGCCGACTGCCATGGCGCCAAATTCAGGCAAAACGTATCTTGTTGCCATACGATCGTCAGCCGTGGGTGCCGTTTTGACCGTACTTGTGGCAGCGAGCGACCACGCAGTTGCGCAAGGCAAGCCATCCTTCGACTGCGCCAAGGCCGCCAGCGTGGCGGAAAAGGCCATTTGCGCCGATCCGGTCCTGGCGCAAGCCGATGCCGACGTCGCGAAGAATTATACCGCGCTGCTGAAGAGGCTCGATGCTCATGCCGGCAAGGCGCTGCGGGACGACCAAAGCGATTTCATCGCGTATCGCGACCAGATCGCCGGCTTCAACGAAAGTTCGCCCAAGAACCAACAGACTTTCGATCTCGGCGAATTCCTGCGAGACCGCGCAACCTTCCTGTCCGGCATACGCAAGCCCCCCGATGCAGGTTTGATCGGCACATGGAGCAGCGTGCGCGGCAGCGTCGACATCAAGGCTGTTGGCGGAGGCAAGGTCGAAATCTCGGAAGATGTCGTTTCCAATCCAGTCTCGGGAAGTGGGTCATGCGAGATCGACGGCACGGTCGAGGAGCGCAACACTCTGCGGCTGGTCGACCGTGCCGTCGACAACGACAACCCAACCGGTTTTTTCTTTACCTTCCGACGCGACGGCGATGCGCTTGTCGTCGAGCAGAGCGGCGCCGGCAAGGATGGCAAATCGGAGCCCCTGTCATGCGGTGCCAACGGCCATGCCGATGGCACGTTCTTCCTGACGGAGAAAAAGTAGGCTTGCTGTCGCTAACCCGCCGCAGCGGAGCGATCAAAGTGGGCATTGAGCTCGGCCATAGCGGCCTCAGCGAGGCTTTCATCATCCTTGCCGCGCAAGAGCACACCGCCGTTCCGCAACGATTGGAAAAGGAAGACTTGGCCTGATGCCAGCACCACCCAATTCACGATTGCTCCTTCCTCCTTCTGCACCACCGAATTCGCAGAAACGATGGCATCCGTCGGGTCGAAGCCTGCCTTGCGGAGCAGGAGGTCGACGGCGGCGGGAGCATGGTATTGTTCCGCCAGCTCAATGACCGCTGTGATCTCGGGCTCTTCAGCAATGCCAAGCTTGGCGCCAACTTTCGGGGCGTTAGCCGCTAGCGGGCTCTCGCCTGGCGGTATGACAAGCAACTCTTCTGGAGCGATGTACTCGTAGACCGTGACGTGTGTCTCCGTCGCACTGCATAGTCGGGTCTTCTTCGCGCTGGTCTGAAGTTGAAAAACCAGCTGTTTCTCTCCTTCTATGTTCAGCATCCTTGCCATGCCGAACGCGATTTTGATCTCGGGCGGCGCGATCTTGGCGCAGGCAAGGCCGGCCCCGACATCGCGCCAGCTCAAGATCATCTGGCCTGCCAAGTTGCCAACGGACTTATGAAGAAGCCTGCCTTCGCGCTTCGGATTGGCCATCACCAGCCGGTGTATGACGTCGTCGTAATCGTCACTATCGACAACTTGCAGATCAGGCCATGACGCGATCCAGCGCGCCAAAAGGTTTTCCATGGGCGCAGCCTCATCCGCAACGTAGAACGCATGATCAAGTGTATCGAGAAAATCATCCCGCCCGCCCTCGAAGCCCGTCTGCTGGGCGGCTTCGTTGGGATGGTCTGCAATCCAGCTGGACATCTTTTCCAAAGTCGCAAGCTGGCCCTTTGCGCCACAAGCAGTGAGTCCAGCTCGTGCGTTGGCAATCATGGCGCCGATTTCCTGCCCGGCATTGTGGATGAATTGACTATGGCCGCCGTTCTTTACCTCCGAAGAGTACGAGTCGGCATGAAGGACCTGCATCGCCTTGGTGTCGATTTCGGGATAACGATAGAGTCCTTTGGAAACCATCGCTGTGACGAATTGCATGACAGCGAAGACGAGAAAAAACGGCTCTTCATCAGGATCCTCGACGTTCGAACGCAGTACGACGACTGGCAACGGCAGGCCGAATTCCAACTGCTTTCCAGAATCTGATGCCGACTTCTCGGGCGTTTTCTTGGATTTGCGGGAAAAGAAACCGAACATCGAAAATACTCTCTTGGTCGCAACTTGCGCGAACGGGTTATTTCCGACGCGACAATATCAGCCGCCCTCAAGGATTAAAGGCACTCTGATCCAGAGGCATCCGCACGATGGTTTGCCGAAATTGTCGACGGTGTCGGGGCGCCACGGATTCATACGTCCTTGGCAGGAAAGCGCTTCGCGACAATGCCGAATTGCGGCGAGTCGACAAACCAGGGTCAGAGATGCCATCCTCGAAATCAGTCGCCCTGAACGCCAAGGTCATTACAGAAGGCCTCGCTTTCGGAGAGTCTCCCCGCTGGCACGACGGACGCCTGTGGCTCTGCAACTGGGGAACCGGAGAGATCGTCGCGGTGGATGAGGACGGCGGGAACCAGGTGATGCTCACCGTGCCGGCCATCCTGCCCTATTCGATCGACTGGTTGCCGGATGGCCGATTGCTGATCGTCTCGGGTCGGGATGGCTTGTTGCTGCGGCAGGAGGCGGATGGAACGCTGGCCACCCATGCCGATCTTCGGTCGCTGTCAAACAGCCCGTGGAACGAGATCGTCGTCGACGGGCGCGGCAACATCTATGTCAATGGCGGCGGGTCGGCGCCTGCACCGGGCGAGCATTTCGGGCCCGGCACCATCGTGCTGATCACGCCGGACGGCTCGGTTCGACAAGTGGCCGAGAACATCGCTTTCGCCAACGGCATGGCGGTGACGCCGGACAACAGGACACTGATCGTGGCGGAGTCGCATGCCAACCGGCTGACCGCCTTCGATATCGCGGAGGATGGCGGGCTTTCCAACCGCCGGGTCTGGGCCGATCTCGATGGCTTTCCCGACGGCGTCTGCCTCGATGCCGAAGGAACTGCCTGGTATGCGGATGTTCCCAACAAACGCTGTGTGCGGGTGCGCGAAGGTGGCGAGGTGTTGCAGACAGTCGATGCCGATCGCGGCTGCTTTGCCTGCATGCTGGGCGGGCCGGATAGCACGACACTGTTCATCGTCGCCGCCGAATGGCGTGGTTTCGAGAACATGATCAGCGATGCCCGCACCGGCCAGGTGCTGAGCGTCGAGGCGCCAGCACCTGGCACGGGCTGGCCCTCCTACATCTCAGGCAGACGCTGATAGTTGGCGATATCGGCCTTCACACCCAGCCGGGCAATGGTCTCCTGCGGGTTGAAGCCCGCCCGCTCGTGGGCCGCCTTGACGATCGGCACGACATTGTCGACGGCCGCCTGGTTTTCCCATTCGACAATGGTGACCAGGTTGAACTCACCCGGACCCGAAAATTGCTCGAGCACGAAATCCTGGACGAAGCCTTGCTGCAGGCGCAGCAGTTCATGCGTTGCCCTGACCTTGCGAAGGATTTCTTCACGGGCCTCGGCAGGAACGACGAATTTGTCGACCCTGAACACGGCTTCACTGGTAAACTGTTGATTGAGTTGATCCATTTCAATCTGTCCTGTTCCTGGACGACTTGGGTTCGGTGGCTCAGGAACGGGTTTTGCGATCTCAACCAAGGTTGAGGTCAAGGGGAAACTTTCGGTGGTGATGATGGCGACGACGCTGCATATCTCCCCCCCTTGAGGGCATAGGCGCTAAGATAGGTATTGCCCTGCGGAATCGGGTGTGATTCTACACTGCGATGACACACGAATCGCTTGTTGATGACGGCTGGGCC
>NZ_JAMYSN010000024.1:0-85562 GCF_040321955.1 Mesorhizobium sp. M0217
ACTTCTTTCCGGCGCGGGGCGGGCTCTGAGCTCCCGCCCCTGGGGGTCATACACTCCCTCACCACCTGCCCCTCTCTCGGCGGGGGGGGGGGGGCCGGTTCGGGGGCCCCCCCCCCCCCGCTTACTGCCGCGGCCCGAGCCGATCGAGACGGTCGCACTTCTTCCCGACCATCCGCCCGTGACCTTCACCTGGCGCGGCGTCCGCCGGCGCGTGAAACGGGCAGACGGCCCGGAACGCGTCTTCGGGGAATGGTGGAAGCGCGACGCCGAGCTCGCGGCGGTGAGGGATTATTTCCAGGTCGAGGACGAGAACGGCGAGCGCTACTGGGTCTACCGCGCCGGCGACGGCGAGGACGCCGCGACCGGATCGCACAAATGGTTCATGCACGGGATCTTCGGATGACTGGCGGAACCCGATATGCCGAGTTGCAGGTCACCTCGCATTTCAGTTTCCTGCGTGGGGCGAGCAGCTGCGATGAGCTGTTCGCGCAGGCGGCGTTGCTCGGCATCGAGGCGCTGGCTGTCGTCGATCGCAATTCGCTTGCCGGCATCGTGCGCGCGCACGAAGCGGCGAAGGCGACAGGCGTCCGGCTGATCGTCGGCTGCCGGATCGATCTCGCCGACGGCATGTCGGTCCTGGTCTATCCGACCGACCGGCCGGCCTATTCGCATCTCTGCCGCCTGCTGTCGCTCGGCAAGGGCAGGGCCGGCAAAGCAAAATGCCATCTCGAATGGGATGACGTCGTCGCCTATGGCGAAGGACTGATCGCAGTGCTGGTGCCGGACGAAGCGGATGATCTTTGTGCCGTTCGTTTGCGGCGGCTGCGCGAGATCTTCGGCGATCGCGCCTATCTGGCGCTCACCTTGCGCAGGCGCCCGAACGACCAGCTCCGGCTTTACGAGCTGGCAAACCTGGCGGCCGCGATGCGCGTCTCGACCGTCGTCACCAACGATGTGCTTTTCCACGAGCCGGCCCGCCGCATGATGCAGGATGTCGTCACCTGCATTCGCCACAACGTCACCATCGATGACGCCGGCTTCCGGCGTGAACGTCATGCCGACCGCTATCTCAAACCGGGCGATGAAATGGCGCGGCTGTTCAGCCGTTATCCTGAGGCGCTGGCGCGCACCGTCGAAATCGCCGGCCGCTGCCGGTTCTCGCTCGACGAGCTCGCCTATCAATACCCCGAGGAAAAAACGATGCCGGGCCTCACGGCGCAGCAGGCGCTGGAAAAACTGACTTGGGAAGGTGCGGCCCGCCGTTACCCCGAGGGCTTGCCCGACAAGGTGATCAAGATCCTGAAGCACGAGCTGCGGCTGATCGAGACGCTCGAATATGCGCCGTACTTCCTGACCGTCAACTCGATCGTCCGCTTCGCCCGCAGCCAGGACATCCTCTGCCAAGGCCGCGGCTCGGCCGCCAATTCAGCCGTCTGCTATGTGCTCGGCATTACCTCCATCGATCCCGAACGCAACAACCTCCTTTTCGAGAGGTTCGTTTCGCAGGAACGGCGCGAGCCGCCCGACATCGATGTCGATTTCGAGCATGAACGGCGTGAGATCGTCATGCAGTGGGTCTACGAGACCTATGGCCGCGATCACGCAGCACTTTGCTCCACCGTTATCCGCTACCGCACCAAGGGCGCCGTCCGCGATGTCGGCAAGGCGCTCGGCCTGCCTGAGGACATGACCAAACTGCTGTCGTCTCAGGTCTGGGGCCATGGCGAGGCGGTGGATGAGCAGCGCGCCCGCGAGCTCAATCTCAATCTCGGCGATCGCCGGCTGCGGCTGACCCTTGAACTCGCCGCGCAACTTGCCGGCACGCCGCGTCACCTCTCGCAGCATCCGGGCGGCTTTGTCCTGACGCATGACCGGCTCGACGACCTCGTGCCGATCGAGCCGGCGGCGATGAAGGATCGCCAGGTCGTGGAATGGGACAAGGACGATATCGACGCCCTCAAATTCATGAAGGTGGATGTCCTTGCCCTGGGTATGCTCACCTGTATGAAACGGTCATTCGATCTTCTGTCCGAGCACAAGGGCATCGCCCTCGATCTGGCGACGATCCCGGCCGAGGATCCGCGCACCTATGCGATGATCCGCAAGGCCGACACGCTTGGCGTGTTTCAGATCGAATCCCGCGCGCAGATGTCGATGCTGCCGCGCATGAAGCCCAGGACATTTTACGACCTTGTCATCGAGGTTGCGATCGTTCGACCTGGTCCGATCCAGGGCGACATGGTCCATCCCTATCTTCGCCGGCGCGACGGGACGGAAGAGGTGACGTTTCCGACGCCGGAGCTCGAGCGCGTGCTCGGCAAGACGCTCGGCGTCCCGCTGTTTCAGGAGCAGGCGATGCAGGTCTCGATGGTCTGCGCCGGCTTTTCCGCCGGCGAGGCCGATCAGCTGCGCCGCGCCATGGCCACCTTCAAGCACAGTGGCGGCGTCTCGAAATTCCGCGACAAGCTGATCAACGGCATGATCGCCAACGGCTACACCCCGGAGTTTGCCGAAAAGACCTTCTCGCAACTCGAAGGGTTCGGCAGCTACGGCTTCCCCGAAAGCCACGCCGCCTCCTTCGCGCTGATCGCCTACGCCTCATCCTGGATGAAGTGCTGGCATCCGGATGTCTTCTGTGCCGCGTTGCTGAATTCGCAGCCGATGGGTTTTTATCTGCCGGCCCAGATCGTGCGCGACGCTCGCGATCATGGCGTCGAGGTGCGTCCGGTCTGCGTCAACGCCAGCCGCTGGGATTGCACGCTGGAGCCGACCGATGTCGAAGATCGCTTCGCTGTCCGCCTCGGCCTGCGCATGGTGAGAGGTCTCGCCAATGATGACGCGGCCGCGATCGTCGCGGCGCGGGCCGATGAACCCTTCTTCTCCGTCGACGATCTCTGGCGCCGCGCCGGCGTGCCGGCGACGTCGCTTGTGCAGCTCGCCGAGGCCGACGCATTTCTGCCGGATATGAACCTTGCCCGCCGCGATGCGCTCTGGGCGATCAAGGCGCTGCGCGATGAGCCTTTGCCGCTGTTCGCGGCCGCGACATCCCGCGAGCAGAAAACCGTGCCGGAGATCCAGGAGCCTCTCATCGCGCTGAGGCCGATGACTGCGGGTCGCGAGGTCGTGGAGGATTACGGCCATGTCGGGCTCACTTTGCGCAGCCATCCCGTGTCGTTTCTCCGTGCCGATCTTCATCGCCGCCGCATCGTGACCTGTGAGGAGGCCATGCAGGCGCGAGACAAACGATGGCTCGAGGCCGCCGGCCTGGTGCTGGTCCGGCAGCGGCCGGGATCGGCCAAAGGCGTGATGTTCCTCACCATGGAGGATGAGACGGGCGCCGCAAACGTCGTCGTCTGGGTCAAGGTGTTTGAGAAATTCCGGCGCGTGCTTCTTTCGTCGGCCATGCTCGGCGTGCGCGGCCGCATCCAGCGGGAAGGGGAGGTGGTGCATCTCGTTGCCCGCGAGTTGACCGATCTATCGGCCGAACTCGCCAGCGTCGGAAACCGCGACACGCCATTTCCATTGCCACACGGCCGCGGTGACGAGGCCCATCATGGCGGATCGGGCGTTGATCCGCGCGGCATGCCGAAAACGCGCGATATCGTCGATCCCTACGAGCACATCGACCGCATCAAGGTGAAGACGCGGGATTTCCGATAAAGCTGCAGCGGTTATCATGTGGTAGTCTGGTCCGTATGACGATGCTTTATCTCAATTGGCGCGGAAGACGGTGAATCCCACAAAGCCGAATAAAACGCATCCGCCGAAATGGATCGAGCCTCAGCTGACGCGCCTGGTCGACGAAGCGCCCAACGGCCCCGATTGGCTTCACGAAATCAAGTACGACGGATACCGCATGCACGCGCGGATCGACGGCAGCGACATCCGCTTGCTCACCCGCACCGGCCTCGATTGGTCGCATCGCTATCAAGCGACGATAGCAGCCCTCCGTGCGCTCCCGGTGAAAGAGGCATATGTCGACGGAGAGCTGTGCGCCGTTCGGGCAGACGGCGTCACCTCCTTCAGCCGCCTGCAGGCCGCTATGGACGAGGGCCGCACGGGCGATCTTGCCTTCTTTGCTTTCGATCTTCTGTTCCTGAACGGAGAAAGCATTGCGAAGCTGCCGCTCATCGACCGCAAGTCGCGACTGGAAGGCCTCTTTTCGACCGACATGCCCGGCCTGCGCTTCAGCGATCACGTGATCGGCGACGGGCCTGCGTTCCGCAAGCACGCCTGCCGGCTTGCACTCGAGGGCGCTATCTCAAAGCGGATCGACAGCGCCTATGCATCCGGCAATCGCGGGCTATGGGTCAAGTCAAAGTGTCTCAACAGAGAGGAATTCATCGTCGTCGGCTGGACCGATCCGACTGGAAGCCGCCCGCATATCGGCTCGCTGCTTCTCGGCTACTACACCGATGATGGTCGTCTGATGTATGCGGGCCGCGCCGGCACGGGCATCACGGTTGCAGAGCTCAAGCGATTGGCTGGCCGGCTTGAACCACTTCAGGCAGCTCGAATGCCCCTCGACGCCCCACCGCCACGTGAGAGCCGGTTCGGCTCACCGCTTGAGCTGTCGCGCGTCCATTGGGTCAGGCCTGAAATGGTGGTCGAGGTCGCCTATCTCACCTGGACGGAAGACAATCTCCTGCGCCAGGTCTCATATCAAGGGGAGCGGCAGGACAAGCCGGCCCGGCAGGTGGTGCGTTCCGTGCCCCATCCCTGACCGGCATCGGTCGCCGCGCTTCATTTCATCCGACTTGCGCCACCTGCAGCGTGCCGGGTGGAAGGGCCTTGATCAGCGACTTCGCCGACACCGAAGGGTCGAGCCAGTCTGCCCACACGCTGCGATCGAGGATAACAATCTGCCGGTCATGATAGGGCGCGATATCGGGCCCAGGCTCCATCGTCAGCATGGTGAAGGCTTCGCCGACCTCCGGCGTGTCACGCCAGATTCCAGCAATGCAGAAGATCGGCTCGTCCTTCTTTGTGAAGAGCCACTTGTCCTTTCGCTTCTTCTTGGGCTCTATCGGATCGGTGAACTCGTAGAAGCCGTCCGCCACGATGAGGCACCGGTTCGACGAGAACTCCCGGCTCTCTGAACGGAAATTATAAACGGGCCGCTTGTTCGGTCCGGGCCAGCTCCAGCGACGTTGCATCATATCGCCCCCGCCGAGCACGCCCTCGATCGTCCTGATGATCGGCGCCACGTCCGTGATCTTGATGTCCTCGCGCGCCTCGAGGTTCGGCGCTCCTTCTCCGAAGCGGATCTTGATCTTGAGGTCGGCGAAGTCCTCCACGATCGAAGCGACATCCACCATCAATCGATAGTCATTGCACATCGGTCCTCCGTCCGATCGCCATTGCAGCGCGACCGTGTTCTTGTTATGTTCGCACGATCATGAGCGCGACGGTTTTCGATTCCGACGCATCGCTCGACGAACGCCGCGTCATCATAAGGCGCTACGGCGGCGATGTTGAGATGGCAGAGTTGCCTTGGGGCCTCCAGCCCAGCGACGTTGGAGGCAGGCCTTTCACCGTCATGCGCGCTGAGGGCAGGACGTTTCCCAGTCACCGTTGCTTGGTTCCGGCATCCGAATTCCGCCATCGTAGCCGCGGCAAGTCCTATAGTTTCTCGCTCGCCGACGGTGACTGGTTCTATTTCGCTGGAGTCTGGCGCCCGGCGACACGGGACTGGCCTGAGGCTTATGCCATCCTGACGATCGAGGCGAACGACGACGTGGCGCCCTATCACGTCCGGCAGATGGCGGTGCTGCGGCGCGATCAGCGGATGGCTTGGCTCGATCGGACCTGCTTGGAGAAAGAGCTGCTTCGGCCGTTGCCTGCCGGCACGTTCGTGGTTTCGCAACAGGCGGCGCTTGCATTTTGAACCAAAAACCCGAACTTCGTGATCTCGCCAGCCATCCGCCACTGCCACTGTGGTCGAGGCTAATATCGTTTGGACCTCAGTCGCTGCGGACGATTTTCGCTTCTAACGCCGCTGCAACGAAGGCCCGTCTCGCGACCGGCGTCTGGGCTTCACCACGCAGAACCTGAAGACAGGCATCCATAGCCAGTTTTCGCTTCTCCGTCTGATGAGGGAAACTTCGCAGCAGGATCGTGGCTGCGTCGTTCACATCGAATATGACTCGCTCACGGTCATGCCGGCCAATTTGCACCACCACGGGCCGGACGAACCTGCTCGACATGCAATTACTTCTCTTCGCGTATCATGGCGTTGGGTCAATTCATACGTGTATGGGCTAGGCTCCAAGAGAACTTGCAGTTGCTCAATCTCAAGACAAATTGCCTGTCCAATTTCAGCAGGCCGCTATTTGAATCCGGATGGGTCCCCGTCTAGTTTGCGTAACAAAGCACAGCGGATTTCTGTCGCGTCCGGAAGGTGAAGCGGCGCTTGGTCTTCGGGCTTTCTGAAGCCCGAGCCTTCCCTCCTGATGTTAGCCTTGACGCGGCCGCTGCCGCAATGCCGACACTTCCAGTGGCGCGCGGATGCCGGGAGAGGAAGAGGGCGGGCGGGCCGCGGCGGCGGGTGAAGGTCCGGGAGAGAGTCTCCCGGCGCCCGCCGAGGAGCGACACCCATGACCCAGATGGAAATTCACACGCCCAAGCGCAACGAGCGTGCCGGTTACAAGGTAGACGTCAGCCGCGGCCAGCGTATTGGCCGCGTGTCGTCAGAATGGTTCAACCGGCCGGCGGACGAGCGATACCTGTCGCTCAACGACCTTCGGAATTCGGTGAAGAGCCGGTCGGAGCGCAGCAAGACCCGCATCGTCGAAAGTGAGCGGATCCGCGTCGAGGCCAGCCGCGACGATCCGGAGCGCCTGAGGCTAATGCTGCCCGATGCGCCTGCCCCTGTTGCCCCCACACATTGGAGTTTTGGCCAACTCGCCAGCCTGGTGGGCGCACCGGCCACCTATCTGCGGCAGCTTCCGGCCCCGCTCGCGGCGATCAACCTCCAGCACGGTCTCCTCAACCACCGCGCCGAGCAGGTGAAGACGCTGGAAATCGAGAACGGACGCCTCGAGCTGCGAGCGGTAACAGGTCCGGACTACGGCAGAATATTTGACTCAGAACTCGTTGACGCCGTGCAGAAGATCGCTGGCAACGGCACCGGGGAGACCCGCTGGAAGGTGCCCGGTGTGCTCGACTGGTCGACAGGTATTTACAATCCGCACGTCGATATCTCCCGCGACACCACGACGCTCTACGCGTCAGATCGCAATGTCTTTGTGTTCCTCGTCGACGATCTGAACCCGATCGAGGCCGGCCGATTGCCAAACGGGGAACCGGATCTTTATTTTCGCGGCTTCTACTGCTGGAACTCCGAAGTTGGAGCCCGCACCCTCGGCATCGCCAGCTTTTACCTGCGCGCGGTTTGTCAGAATCGAAATCTGTGGGGCGTGGAGGATTTCGAGGAAATCACCATCCGCCATTCAAAATACGCGGCCTCCCGTTTCGCCCTGGAAGCCGAGCCGGCTCTGATCCAGTTTGCCGATTCCTCGCCCATGCCATTCGTCAACGGCATCAAGACGGCGCGGCAACGGATCGTTGCCAGAGACGACGAAGATCGCCAGGGCTTCCTGCGCAAGCGCGGCTTTTCCAAGTCCGAGACCACGAAGATCATCGATACTGTTCTCATGGAGGAAGGCAGACCACCGGAATCGATCTTTGATTTCGTGCAGGGCATCACGCGGGTCGCGCGCGACAAACCGCATCAGGATGTCCGCCTGGAAATGGAGGGCAAAGCCAAGAAGCTTCTTGATTTCGCCGCCTGATCCTGCGGAGGCCGGCAGCGAAACTCTCGTCGCCGGCCTCGCCTCCGGGTGTCTTGATTAATCCCAGCGCGGTCCTCCGAAGCAAGAGGACGGCGCTTTTTTCGTGGGAGAACCCGGCGACCAACATGCTGGAGGCCCCTCCGGCGGCTTGGCGTCGAGATCGTGAGCCGGGGCCAGGCCGGCGTGAGGGCTGGAGGCAGAGGGGGGAGGGGAGGGTTGCTGACGGGCTTGGAGGTTCGGGGAGAGGCCCCGGGCCGCCCGTCATGGAGAACCTGACCATGGCAAAGAACGCCATTCAGAAGATCGCGATGAACGCCGCGGAGAATATTCCCTATGACAAGCTAATGCTGTCGCAGAAGAATGTTCGGCGCATCAAGGACGGCGTGTCGATCGAGCAGCTGGCCGAAGACATCGGACGGCGAAAGCTGATCCAGAGCCTGAACATCCGTCCCGTGCTCGACGGCGAGGGCGAGGAGACCGGCACGTTCGAGGTGCCCGCCGGCGGCCGGCGCTACCTTGCGCTCGGCATCCTCATCAAGCAGAAGCGCCTGGCCAAGGATGAGCCAATCCCCTGCATCGTCAACCGCGGGCAGGAGACCTCGGCCGAGGAGGATTCGCTTGCGGAAAACCTGCGGCGCGCCGACCTGCACCCGCTCGACCAGTTTCGGGCTTTCAAGACGCTCAGCGATCAGGGCCTCGATCCCGACGAGATTGGCGCCCGTTTCTTCGTATCGCCGGCCACGGTGAGGCAGCGCCTGCGGCTGGCGTCGGTATCGCCAAAGCTTCTCGAGCTCTACGAGAAGGACGAAATCCGGCTTGAGCAAATCATGGCCTTCTCGATCTCGGACGATCACGGGCGCCAGGAGCAGGTCTGGGAGCGAATCTCCAGCTCCCACACGCAGGAACCCTATTACATCAGGCGCCTGCTGACGGAGACGACGGTCCGGGCCGACGATCGCCGGGCCGTCTATGTCGGCGCGAAAGCCTATGAGGCGGCTGGCGGCATCATCCTTCGCGACCTGTTCGAGCAGGATTCCGGCGGCTGGTTCCAGGATGCCGCACTCCTCGAGCAGCTTGTCTTCGACAGACTGAAGGTGGATGCCGAGGCAATCCGCGCCGAAGGCTGGAAGTGGGTCGAGGCGGCGATCAGCTTTCCCTATGGCCACACCTCCGGCATGCGGCGTATCTACGCCGAGGCGCAGGAGCTCAGCGCCGAGGAGATCGAACGCTACGACGCGCTGAAGGCCGAATACGACAGACTGGATGCGGACTATGCCCGGGCGGAGGATGTCGACGAAGCAATCGAGGCGAAGCTCGACCAGCTGGGTGCCGAGCTCGATGCGATCGATGATCGTCCTCAATGCTACGATCCCGCCCAGAAGGCCATTGCGGGTGTGTTCGTTACCCTTGCCGCGAACGGCAAGCTCCAGGTCGACGCTGGTTTCGTGCGGTCCGAGGACGAGCCACGGACCGAAACCGGCGAGGTCGATGAGGGTCAGGAAGGGGGCGCCGACGGCGGAACCCGATCCAATGGCGACGACGATGGCGATGGTGTTGTCATCAACAGCAAGCCGATGAATGACAGCGCTAGTGACGACGGCGAGGACGATGGCATCAAGCCTCTGCCCGATCGGCTCATCTTCGACCTGACCGCGCAGCGGACGCTGGCGCTGCGCAACGCGCTTGCCGGTGATGTCGACATCGCCATCGTCGCCGCACTCCATGCCTTCGCCCTGCAGGTCTTTTATCGCTTCGCGCCGAACACGTGCCTGGAGATCAGCATGAAGAGCGGCAGCTTCAGCCAGGTCGACGGTCTTGCCGAGACATCGTGGGCCAAGGAGATCGCCGAGCGCCACGAAGCCTGGGACCGCGATTTGCCCGATGAGGCGGAAGGCCTGTGGGACTTTCTTCTCGGCCTCGATGAAGCAAGCCGCAAGGCGCTGTTCGCGCACTGCATCTCGCTGACCCTCAATGCGGTGGTCGAACCCTGGAACAGGCGAGCGAAGGCGCTCGAGTATGCAGACGTGCTTGGCCGCTCGCTCCAGTTCGACATGGTCGACGCCGGCTGGACGCCCACGGTCGAGTTCCTCGGGAGGCTCACCAAGGCGCGGATTCTACAGGCTGTCCGTGAAGCGCGTGGCGCAGACTCCGCGCAGCTGATCGACCACATGAAGAAGGACATCATGGCCCGTGAAGCCGCCCGTCTTCTCGAAGGATCGAACTGGCTGCCAGAGCCGCTGCGCGTCGAGGTCGATGAAGGGTCTGCCGATGCTGGCGACGCGGCCGCCGGCGACATGGCGGAGGAAGCGGCTCTCGACGGCGATGCCGCTGAGCTGCCGGCCTTCCTCGCCGATGATGCGGATCCATCCTCCGATGAGCCGGTGACCAGCTCCGGCGACGAGGCCGACCACCTCCAGGCCGCCGAATAATCGGACTCACGCTCGCACCGGGCCCGGCACTCCCGCCGGGCCCTTTTCGTTTTCTGACATGGAGAAACCCGCATGTCCGCACATATCGTGTACGAATCCGCTCCTCTGGGGAGCGTTATCCGGTACAGCGACGGCACCGCGAAACCGCCTGCTCGCTTCACCAAGAAACTCGCCGCCTGGGAGAGCCGCAACGGCGTCGGGCGCCTGGTCGGGAAGGAACCGCCGCGCGATCGCGCGACCTATAGCTCGCCGGCCTACTTCACCCTGCATGAGGGCGATTTCGGACAGGGCGGCATCATCGTCGTCTCGGTCAGGCGCACCTGGTCCGTCGAGAGCGACCTGCGTTTCGAGATCATCGAGCCTCCCACGATCGGCATGGTCCGCGTCCTGCAGGAACTCGGCGACAGCCCGGAACTCTTGCATCTCGCCAAGAACCGCGAGGCGGCCGAACGCTGGCTCGCCGGCAATTCATACAGCCGAGCCTATCTCGAGGAAGTCTCCTCCGATGAGGTCGGCGCCGACGTCATAGAGGGCCGCACGGCCGCCTGATCGCTTCACCATTTAACCCCACCCGATGATGGGCCCGGGATCGCGCGAGCGATCGCGGGCCTGTTCCATTTCATGGAGATCGACATGTTCGACTGGAACAGAAGCTGCTCCTATGACGAGCAGCAGAAGAGACGTTTTCACACGACAGCCCGTTCACGGCTGAAGAAACTCGCCGCCGAGCTTGCACTACCGCAGGGAAGCTTTGACATGCGCTCAAACAAGGCGGGCATAGCCGTTTCCGGCGAAATTGCCCTGCACCATGACCGCGCCTACATCCAGGTCGGCCAGTTCGGTTTGTCCTCAGGTCACGGCATCCTGATCCGCACCTGCAAGGGCCGCAAGGACTATACTGGCGGGGCCAACCACTTCGTTGCGCTCGGCATGCTCGACGACATCCCGGCACTCGCCGCCGCCGTCCGTGCCATCACCGGGGTTGGTCGAGACGCTTCGCGTTCCTCCGAACGACGCGCCGCCTGAACCCTACAAAATTCAGGCGAGTGGTTCCAGATCACCGCGTCAGAATACCACTTCATGCTCGATTTGCTGCCGCCGCTCTTCATGCGCACCGGCATGTTCGGCATGTCGGAGTTCAAGACCGGCAACGTGCCGAGCGTATTCTTCGCGATCCGGATCCGGGGCCGCGAACGCTGGTTTCATGGCTTTTGCGACCTCACGGATCGGCAGTCTCCCGACAAGATGCGCGCCGCCATCATCGCCCACGAGACCGGCGCGAGCGACAGCATGACCCGCGCGGAAAAGCTCGCGGCCATCTGGAACGCGACGCATCCCGACTTCAAGGGGATCGCCGGCGAAATCAATCCCCACACCCGGCCCGCGGAGCACCGTGGCAAACGCGTCATTCTCGTCAACGACGGTGGCAACGGCACGATCCCGAAACTGCTGGAGGACCTGTCCGACAACGAAATCGACAACCGCATGGCGGCGATGCGCCCGCACACCAAAAGGAGGGGGAGCAACGATGATGACCCTTCATAAGCAGCCGACACGGGCGGACAAGCGCAGCTATGAAGCGTGTTCGACCTATACCGCCGGCTTGGGTGTCCCAGATCGTTGCCGATACCGGCGCACACCGCCACCCATCGCAAACATCGACCGCGGTGCCGTCCCGGACGGACGCCGACGCGAAAGCCAACTCTCCAGCGTTTCGCTCGCCGATGCAACGCGGGGTTCGGACAGGTCGAATGGCATGCCGAGTTCAACGCTGAGAACGACCAGGCGCCCACTGTGCTTACGCCGCGGACCTTCGCAAGCCCGCAGCATGCTCACCGAAAAAGACGATCGCTGGTCACGCCTCACCATACCGTCATGGTCCAAGACAGCGGGGATCCTTGTCCAACGCATTGTCTGAATCGATAGCCGCCAATCGATTCACGACATTGATGGAAATCTGAGAGTCGTTCCCAGCCTATGGAAGGGCCGGCATCTCCCCGTCACCGACCCGCCAGGTCCACGCACCCATCTCCGGTCGGTTCGCGATCATATCCTGCAACGAAGCCTCGTATGCTTCGTCCGCTCCGGCCGGAACGACAAAGAGCGCAATCGGTTCTTGCCTGTTCTGCAGCAACGCATTGGCGATCGGCTGGTCGGGTTGCAGGTCAAAGCGCAATCCCTTGACGCTCTTCTCGCGAAGGCGGGCGAGCCCATCGACGAGCCTTTTCTCCGGGACCGTCTCGTAGGGAATCCAGTTCTCGGACACCACCATCAACGCGACCTCCTCGACAATGGCGAGGCCGGCCGGGTTCAGTCCGAAGGTCGCGATCGCTATCAGATGTGAGCTGGAATCTGATCCCCACAGCGACAATTCTTTCTCGAAACGTGCCTGCAAGCGGCGGTGCAATGCATCGTCGATGATGAAGGGAAAGCCGGGCAAATGTCTGATGACAAGTTTTTGGCCGGAGCGGGCAGGAACAATCTCTTTCACCTCGCCGACCAGAACCAGTAGCTTTCGTGGGCCGGATTTCGGCGGTAGAGCGGCAGCAAGGGCGGCGTTACGACGATGTTCGATCGCTTCCTTGTTCTCGGCGCGAAACGGCTCGGGTACGAACACGATATCCGCGAGCGGTCCGCCCCTCACCGTCATTTGCCCGGCAGCCTCGAGCAGATGCCAGCGGACATTCCACCAATGTCGCTTGCCGGCCCATCGGGATGTCCAGACCGTCAATTCGGCCTCGTGCCAGAGATAATGAAGGAGGCCACGCAGCGACATCCTCCTGGGATCGGCGGTTGCGCTGGCGGAACTTTGCCCCGCAGGCACGGATGCTGCGCGGCTCCCTGTCTTCGACAGGCTGAAGTCCAATTTGAGGGCCGCCATGCCGCTTTGCGGATCGAGCTGTATCGCGCTGCCCATCAAGGCACCCAGGCCGGATAGTTCATAAGGCGATTCATACGATTCGCAGGACGGATCATGCCCGCCGCCGCTAAGCGGCATGCGCTTGATCAGATGAAGGTCGCCGATGCGCGCAATGTACATCGGGCAGCCTGGCTCGCGGCACAGGCATAGCGGACGCTCGGTGCGGGTATAGGCGTTCGCCAGCGCCGCCTGCAGGTCAGGCGCTCCCTCCTCATAGACCGCACTGCCAATTCTGAACCGTCGCATCACCTCCGCAGCTCCAGGTCGCCGCCGCATCCCTGTCCGGGCATTCAAGTCATGGCTTTGCGCAGAGCGCAACCCGTTTGTTGGATCGGCGCCAGAGGCAGAGGGGAGCCGGGAGGAGTGCGGCCCGGCTGGCGCGGAGAGAGTGCCGGCGCTGGGGCCACTCCCCTCTCGCGAAGGATATCTCCATGAACATTGTTTCGACCACCTCGACCGTCGCCCGGACGGACGCTCCCCTCGCCGCGCCGGCACAAGACGCCATCAACAACGCCGAGGCGATCCATCAGGCGGCTAAGATGCTTTTGCCTTTCCTGGAACAGGGCAAGCCTGTCACCACCGCCGCACTGCGCACCGCCATGACAACAAGTTTTGGCGGCAGCGATGCGCAAGGGTTCTGGGTCTGGAAGGACGCCTACGAGGCGCTCGAAGTCGCGCAGGTGCTGTTTCTGCACCGGTTCGGCCCGGCGATCCTGTCGCGGTCCACCACGCCGCAGGCAACGCTGGCGATGATGAAGCGCATCGCAGAACTCGTTCCGACCCACACACGGCGCTCCGACGAGAGCCAGGCCATGCAGCAGCTCTCCACGCCCTTGCCTCTGGCCTTCGTCACGGCGCACGCCGCGGCGATCGCATCTTGCGACCTCGTTCTCGAACCCTCGGCCTGCACCGGCCTGCTCGCCGTCCATGCCGAGATGGCGCGCGCAGCGGTCGCCCTCAACGAGCTTGCCGCGACGCGGGCCGATCTCCTCGGCCTGCTGTTTCCACGGTTCCCCGTCTCGCGGCACGACGCCGCCCATATCGACGATCATCTCGACGCGGCCATGGAGCCGTCCGTCGTGCTGATGAATCCACCCTTCAGCGTCGGCGCCTATGTCGACGGCCATGTCACTGACGCGGCATGGAGGCACCTCTCTTCCGCATTCGCACGCCTGCGCCCGGGCGGGCGCCTGGTCGCCATCACCGGCACCGGCCTATCTTCCGAAAACCCTAAATGGAGGCCCGCCTTCGAACGCCTGCAGCAGCAGGGCACGGTCATCTTCACCGCAGCGATCGACGGCCGTGTCTACGCTCGCCATGGCACCCCCACTGAGACCCGCCTGACAATCATCGACAAGGTACCGGCCGCCGATCCGTCGCGTTTCGTCGCCTCGCCGGGCAAGGCCACGGATGTCGAGACGCTGCTCTCCTGCATCACGGATCTGCCGCCCCGCACACCGGGCGGCTTTCCGGACTCGATCGGTGCATTGTCCAGCGGCATCCTGCGCAATGCCGCCATGCACATAGGCGCCCGATCGGGGGTGAGAACCGCACCCCTCGGTGTCTCAACGGCTGCTCCGAAGGCCATCCAATCGGTCCGTCCGATTGTGCGGGCGAAGCCCGCTCGCCAGGTCATGGCAAGCAGCGCGCTTGCCGTCCCGCTCGGCTATGAGCTGCGCGACTGGATGCCGGAGGAGGGCGGTCGGCTCACCGACACGATCTACGAACCATACGCGCTCCAGTCGATCGACATTCCCCGCGCCAAACCGCATCCGACGCCGCTCGTGCAGTCGGCCGCAATGGCCGCCGTCGCGCCGCCAAAGCCTTCCTATCGGCCGCTTCTTCCTGATGCGATCATCGACGAGGGCCTGCTGTCGGACGCCCAGCTCGAAAGCGTCATCTATGCCGGCGAAGCCCATTGCGGCCATCTCACCGGCGCCTGGACGGTTGACGGGACCTGCGATGTCGTCTCGGCCGCGCCAGAAGGTGCTGCGAACGCTGTCCGCTTCCGCCGTGGATGGTTTTTGGGTGACGGGACCGGCTGCGGCAAGGGACGGCAAGTCGCCGGCATCATCCTCGACAACTGGCTGCAGGGCCGCCGCCGTGCGATCTGGATTTCCAAGTCGGACAAATTGCTTGAGGACGCCCAGCGCGATTGGGCAGCACTTGGCCAGGAAAAACTTCTCGTCCAACCGCTCTCACGTTATCGCCAGGGCACACCGATCCGGCTTGCCGAGGGCATCCTGTTCACGACCTACGCAACCCTGCGCTCGCAGGAGCGGGAGGGCAAGAAATCCCGGATCGCCCAGATCCTCGACTGGGTTGGACAAGACGCGGGGAGGGCCGATAGCCAGACAGGGATTGGAGAAAACCCGTCCGGGGCCAAAAAATCTTTCGATGGCGTCATCGTCTTTGACGAAGCGCACGCCATGGCCAACGCCGCTGGCGGCAAAAGCGAGCGTGGCGACGTCTCCCCTTCGCAGCAGGGTAGGGCGGGACTGCGGCTGCAGCACGCACTGCCCGATGCCCGCGTCGTCTATGTCTCGGCCACTGGCGCGACCGCCGTCGAGAACCTCGCCTATGCACAGCGCCTCGGCATCTGGGGCAGCGAGGATTTTCCATTCGCCAACCGCGCCGAATTCGTCGCCGCGATCGAGGACGGCGGTGTCGCGGCGATGGAAGTGCTCGCCCGCGACCTCAAATCGCTAGGTCTCTATGCGGCACGTTCGCTCTCCTATGACGGTGTCGAGTACGACCTGCTCGAGCACACGCTGACCGACGAACAGATCCGCATCTACAACGCCTATGCGGACGCCTTCCAGGTCATTCACAACAACCTGACCGCCGCACTCGAGGCGACCAACATCACCAGTGAGTCCGGCACGCTGAACCGCAACGCAAAATCGGCGGCGCGCTCGGCCTTTGAAAGCACCAAGCAGCGCTTCTTCAGCCATCTCATCACCTCGATGATGACGCCGACGCTCATCGGCGCGATCGAGCAGGACCGGATCGAGGGTCATTCGGCAGTCGTGCAGATCGTCTCGACCGGCGAGGCGCTGATGGAGCGACGCCTTGCCGAGATCCCGACCGAGGAATGGTCGGACCTGCATGTCGACGTCACACCGCGCGAGTATGTCGGCGGGTACTTGATGCACTCCTTCCCCACCCAGCTGTTCGAGCAATATTCGGACGCGGAGGGCAACGTCTATTCGCGGCCTGTCCACGACGAAGATGGCAATCCGGTTCAATGCCGCGAGGCGGTTCGCCGGCGCGACGAGATGGTCGAAAAACTTGCATCGCTGCCGCCGGTCGGCAGCGCGCTCGACCAGATCATCCATCACTTCGGCACCACCAGGGTTGCCGAGGTGACCGGCCGCTCGCGCCGCATCGTGAAGAAGACCGGCCGCGACGGCATCGATTGGCTGGCCGTGGAAAACCGCCCTGGCTCGGCCAACCTCGCCGAGACCCAGAGTTTTATGGATGACGATAAGCGCGTACTGATCTTTTCCGACGCCGGTGGCACCGGCCGCTCCTACCACGCCGATCTCGGGGTCAGGAACCAGAGGCTGCGCAAGCACTATCTGCTCGAAGCCGGCTGGCGCGCCGATAACGCCATCCAGGGTCTCGGACGGACGCACCGCACAAATCAGAAGCAACCGCCCTTGTTCCGGCCGATGGCCGCCAATGTGAAGGCGGGCAAGCGCTTCCTGTCGACGATAGCACGACGGCTCGACACGCTGGGCGCGATCACGCGCGGCCAGCGCCAGACCGGCGGGGCGGGGCTGTTCCGTGCCGAGGACAATCTCGAAAGCCCCTATGCCCGCGCGGCCCTGCGCCAGTTCTATCTTCTGTTGCACCAAGGCAAGATCGAGGGCTGCTCGCTGACGACCTTCGAGACCGTGACTGGGCTGTCGCTGACGACTGACGAGGGTGGGTTGCGCGACGAGTTGCCGCCGATCACGACCTGGCTCAATCGCCTGCTGGCGCTGCGCATCGAGACCCAGAACCTGCTGTTCGAGGTGTTCGAGCAACTGATGACGGCGAAGGTTGAGGGCGCGATCGCCGCCGGAAACTATGACAAGGGACTGGAGACGATCACGGCCGAAAGCATCGTCGTCACCGATCGCCGCACCGTCTACGCGCACCCGGTCTCGGGCGCGCAGTCGCATGTGCTGACCGTCGCCCGCAAGGACCGTATCCGGCCGCTCGGCCTGATCGACGCACTGGCCATTGTCCGGGCGGAGCCGCAATCGGTTCTGCTGGTGAACGCCCGTTCCAGCCGCGCGGCGATCCGGCTGCCGACGGCGAGCCTGATGCTCGACGACGGCACGATAGAGCACCGCGTACGCCTGCTGCGGCCGACCGACGAGCTGCGCTTCGGTCTCGACGCCCTTGCCGAAACCCACTGGCAGCCGACCGACCGAAAACTGTTCTGCGATCTGTGGCAGGCAGAAGTCGCTGCCGTCCCGGACTTCACCACCAGCACCTTTCACATCGTGACGGGTCTGCTGTTGCCGATCTGGCGTCGGCTGCCGGACGACGACTGTCGAGTCTATCGAATCCAGACCGATGCCGGCGAGCGCATCATCGGCCGCCACATCGCGCCGACGCTGGTCGCGACCATGTTCCGCAATCTGGGTCTCGACGATCTACCCAAGCTCGCGCCGGAAGATGCCTGGACCGGGCTCGTGGAAGGCAGGATTGGACTGCAACTCGCCGATGGCATGATCCTGCGCCGCAGTCGCGTCATGAACGACTATCGTGTCGAATTGATCGGCTTCACAGACGCTTTTGTTCCCCGGCTGAAGGCGCTGGGGCTGATCTCCGAGATCATCTCCTGGAAGCTCCGGCTGTTCATCCCGACGAGCGAGCAAGGACCGTCCATCCTCGCCGGGCTCCTCGACCGCCACACACTGGTCGGCGTCACCGATCGCGCGGCAGCGGCGTGAGGGGAGACGATCATGATCGTCTCGCCCTCCGAGCTGGCACGCCGCCTTGGCGAACATGCCGAGGCGGTGTGCCGCGAATATCTCTCCAACGGCCGTCGCTCCGGCAATTACTGGATGGTCGGCGATGTCCGCAACACGCGCGGCCGTTCCATGCATGTGCGGCTCAAGGCGGTTGGCGGCAAGGCAGCCGGAAAATGGGTCGACGAGTCGTCGGGGGAATATGGCGACCTGCTCGACGTCATCGAGCAGAGCTGTGGCCTGGTCGACTTCCGGGAGGTCGCGGAT
The DNA here is from genome assembly GCF_040321955.1 of Mesorhizobium sp. M0217. Classification (NCBI taxonomy): domain Bacteria; kingdom Pseudomonadati; phylum Pseudomonadota; class Alphaproteobacteria; order Hyphomicrobiales; family Phyllobacteriaceae; genus Mesorhizobium; species Mesorhizobium sp. M0217. The sequence goes on from NZ_JAMYSN010000024.1 coordinate 18,377, forward strand.
GAAGCACGTCGCTTCCTCTCCATGCCGCTGCCACCGCCCCAGCCCCCGCCCCAGCCCCAGCCCCTTGGCGCGCAGCGCCAACTTGCTGCGGCACGCGGCTCTCCCGACGCCGCGCGTCGCCTGTTCGCCATGTCGCAGCCGATCGCTGGCACGCTGGCCGAACGATACCTCGCCGGCCGCGGCATTCTGCTCTCCGCGCATGAGCGCGCGCTACGTTTCCATCCCGGCTGCTACTACAGGGATCTCGTATCGGGCGAGACGCAGGCGCTTCCTGCCCTGATCGCCGCAGTCACGAGCCTTGATGGTCAGATTACAGGCCTGCAGCGCACTTGGCTCGATCCTTCTGGGGACGGCAAGGCGCAACTCGCGGATCCACGCCGCTCACTGGGTCATCTCTTTGGCAACGCCATCTGGCTTGGCCTTGAGCCTGGTGCGCCCGTCCCGGTCATGGCCGCCGGCGAGGGCCTCGAGACGATGGCGTCGCTCCGGACGGTGATGCCGTCGCTGCCGGTGGCAGCCGCCACCTCGGCCAATCACCTCGCCGGCTTGACCTTCCCGCCTGGCTGCCGTCGCCTCTACATCGCAGCCGATGCCGACGCCGCCGGCCGTCAGGGCATCGAGCGCCTCAGCCAGCGCGCGGGCGACTCAGGGATCCTTGCCCTGGTGTTGCGGCCGCAGCTCGGCGACTTCAACGACGATCTGCGTCATCTCGGCCAGGCTCATCTCGCGGCATGGCTCAGCGGTCAACTCGTCCCGGAGGATGCCCGTCTCTTCCTGCCGCCCGGATGAATGGGTCGGGCCGGCACGCGGGCCGGCGCGGCGTCGCTGGATAGCCTGCAGACATGGCGGCGGTGCACCGGAGAGGCCGCGCCCGCGGCCTGCCTGAGAGGCGACCCCTGCCACCCCCCAGTCACGGCCGCAACGGCTTCGCCGTCCTCCGCTCGCGCTTCGGCCTTCGGTGCGGCCGCGCCCGGCGCGCGGCCGGGATGCGCTGTCAGGCCGCGATAGGCGCGGCCACAACCGACGGAGACACCGCCATGACCTATGACATTCCTCTCGACGACGCCTACGAGCCCTCCCACGCCTCCTCGCCGACCGACCGCGTCATCCTCGAACTGCAGATGTACGGCCATCGCCCGCATCAGGACGAACCTGATCCTCGGCCACTTCCCGACGACGAGGTGATCCGGGCCGGCCTCGCCGGCATCGTCGAAACCCTCGCCGGCATGCTCGGCGACACCAGGCTCGAACCCGATCTCGACGACCTGCTCTGGTCCTTCGCAAACGTCTTCCACCGTGCCGCCGAGCGTGTCGCCCGCAGCCTCGACCGCAATGAGGAGGCGCAGCGTTCAAGCCAGCAGGAGCAGGACGGCTCGGAGGTGAAGTCCGTCGAGCTGGAGCGGCTGACCGCGGAAGGCATCAGCTATATCGAGCGCCGCAACGTGCTCGAAATCATGCGCGATGAGGCCGCCGACCTCTACGAGGCACAAACCGGATCGGCATGGCGGCCGCGCACCGGCTCCAAAGTATCACACCAGGCGATGACCGCGGCGGTGATCGACTCCAGAGACTTCCTCGCCGCCCGCCGCCATGCCGAAACCGAGGTGCTCGTTCCAGCCGGCACCAAGATCGCCTTCGCCGGCGGCCTCGACTGCAACGATCACGACCGGATCTGGGAGGCGCTCGACAAGGCCCGCGAGAAGCATCCCGACATGGTCCTGATCCACGGTGGCAGCCCGCGCGGCGCCGAACGCATCGCCGCCTGCTGGGCCGAGAACCGCAAGGTCACCCAGATCGCCTTCAAGCCGGATTGGAACCGGCACGCCAAGGCGGCTCCGTTCCGCCGCAACGACCAGCTTCTCTCAGTAGTGCCCTACGGCCTGATCGTCTTTCCCGGCTCCGGCATCACCGAGAACCTTGCCGACAAGGCCCGTCGGCTCGGCATTCCCGTCTGGCGGTTCGCGGAGGACGGCGCGTGAAGCGCCGTCTTCCTCGCGTCCGCGCTCAGAACTCGCTTCCATCGCCATGTCGACGAACCCAACCGCTAGCGGTCGGGTTCGTCGCATGCATGTCCGAACCAGTCGCGTAACGCCGCTCGACGCGGCCAATGTCGTCGTCGGTCGGGGTCAGGGCAATCAATGCCGAGGCCGGATCCTACTGGCAGAGTTGGGAGTTCATTGCTTCAAGCGACAATTCTTCCGTTCTCATGCGCTCGATTCAGGACGTGCGCCTCTGACTGGCAAACACCACCCTCTAGATCTCCGACAGGTCGTCTTTCGTTCCCATCCGATCCGGGCGCGCCGGCCTGCGGCCGGCCGGGCTCTCGTCGCGGCGTACCGCCGCTTCCCGAGCCGGCTTTGCCGTCTCGGCCTTCGGGTGACGATCCCTCGCGCAGGGCCAGGGGGAGAGGGCGGCCGGCGCGGGGCGGGGGACGCGGGAGAGAAGGGAAAGTCACCATGTCGATGATATTCATAGGTGGATCACGCGATATATTCGAGCTGCCGGAACCTGCCATCGCTCGCATCGGCGCAATCGTTGCTGCCGAGCACGGCGTGCTGATTGGCGACGCGCCTGGAGCCGATGCCGAGGCGCAGGCGTTGCTCGCCGGCTACGGCTACGACCATGTCGGCATCTTCCATGCCGGCAAGGAACCCCGCAACAATCTGGGCGACTGGGCTGCCTACCATGTCCCGCCTCCTGAAGGCGCTCACGGGTACTGGTTCCACGCCGCCACGGACCGGGAGATGGCACTCCGCGCCGACTTTGGGATGATGGTCTGGGACGGCGCATCACCCGGCACGGCCGTCAGCGTGCTTCGGCTCGCCATCGCGAACAAGCCGTGCGTCATTTACGATCTGGCCAGGGGCCGGATGGCGACGACGCACAATGTGGAGGACTGGTGCGCCATGCTCCGCCATGCCGGTTCGGACATTCGCCGCCAAGCCGAAGCCCGCATGATGCCGGACGAGCGTCTAGCGTTGCCAGGATGATGGATGCGGTCCTGGCGACAGCCCGGCGGGTTCAATCGATATGTTGATCCGGCTCCTCGCCGCCTAATCCACTTGTATGAGCGGACGGAGCCGGCCCCTTTCGAAACCGGTCCACGCGCAGAGCCGCGGGGCGTTGTGCGGATGATCATCTTGACCCGTCTCGCCTCTGAGCGGGTGCAAGCGTGCCGAACAACATCCTGGCTTGCCGGGTCATCCAACCTGACTGCGCGGTATCGTCCCCCGAGGGGTTGAAGGCCGCTGCCAGCCCCGATCTCGAAACGCTATGCCGCCATATCGAACACGCAAGGCGGTCACGCGCCGAGCGGCTGTTCGATGTGTTGGCAATGCCGACGATATGACCCGAGAGGCTGCAGCATGTTCCTGCGATCCGGCAGCGTTGCGTCGGCGGTCTAGCGATGGCGGCCTGAGTTCTTCTCCTTTCGGTCGCATCCGGGGCCATTCCCGTTTCATGTCGCCTTTGTAGACGACCGCCTGCTTTGTGCGGTCAACCCCCGTTGGGGGTACACTCGGCGAAAATTCAGGAAAATTCGATTTCCGTTTTTTGTCTGCGGGCAGGCGAAGGGCCTGCCCGCTATTTTTCGGCAAATAGAATTTTCCAGAATTTTCGCCGAGATGACCGCAGCAGGACGGCCCTCTCCTTTGGCGCCATCGGGAATGGTCCCGATGCAACCGAAGGAGAACTACCATGGCCACCACGATCGCAAACCTCACCACCAAGGCCGACGGCTCGATGGAAGGCGTCTTCGCCACGCTCCGGGTCAACGCCCCGATCACCCTCATCCCGAACACCAACAAGTCGCGCGAGGACGCGCCGGACTACCGGATCGTCAACAAGCGCACGGGCTTCGAGATCGGAGCCGGCTGGCACCGCATCTCCCAGCGTTCGGGCGAGGAATACCTCTCGGTCAAGCTCGAAGCCCCCGAGATCGGCGTGATCTTCGGCAATCTTGCTCCCGCCCCGGGCGGCGAGGAAAACAAGAAGGTCATCCTCTGGAACAACCCCCAGTGAGGCATCGGTGGCCGGCCCCGCAACGGGCCGGCTTCCCACCGGCAAAAGGAGGTTGCAATGAGCCGCTACACCATCACTGTCACTGGCACCGTCACCGGACAGGTCCGCTCGGATCCAGACGCTGTGATCGGCTACGATCCACCGCTTCGGACCTACTTCCTGCAAGCGTTCCCCCACGAAGAAACCGACGAGCCCCGTCTTTGGCTTGGCACCCACCATCGCGCGTTCGAAACGCTTGGATATCTTCGCCACGCCGCGACAGCGCAAGGCTACGACTTCATGCCGCTGCCGCCCGAAATGGCTGCAAAGCTGGTCGAGGACAAAGCGGCAGCTAGCGGGCGTCCGGTGCGAGACGCAATCCTCGGCGAGGTGCTGAAACAACTCAATCAACACAAGTAGGCAAACACGTCTCAGGGCCCGCGACGGAGTGTTCCGTCGCGGGCCCTTTTTTTGACGTTGCAAAAGAGCCACGAACATCACCCGTCACGGCATGCGAGAGCGCCTCCAAACCGCCGATTATTCCTTTGGCAGTTTGTGCTTATGAACGCGGATATAATCCTGCACAGCCCTTCGCAGCAGTTCGGTCATGCTGTGCCCGTTGCTGATCGCCAGCAACTTGAACTGGCGCTGCTCCGCAGCCGTCAGGTAGTAACCGCAGCGGATCATCTCCTCCTCGCGAATCTTCTTTCCGGCGATGGGATCCCTTTTTTGACCCTGCCGCAGCAGCTTGCGGAAATCGGGCCCGACTGCCGGGGACGGCTTTGTCGGTTCCTGCATCTGTGGCGCAGCCTGCTCCTTGGTCCCTGATGTCTCGGCCTTCGGCGGGATGAACATGCTGGGCAGCGCCGGCGGCTGTGTGGAGATAGCCTTCATCATGCGGGCTTTCTTGTTGTCACCAGGTTTCGGTGCGGTTTCTTCACTCATGCCGCGTTCCTTGTGGCTTCGATGAAGGTTTGCAGAAGGTCGTCGAAGACCCCTTCGCTCTCGGCAATCGCCTTCGCGTCAGGCACCTCGGGGCTGTAAAGGGTCTGCCCGGTCTGAAGGTCGCGGTAGGCAACGCGATTGTGCAGGACGTGTTCCGCAATCGGTGTCCCGTTGGCCTGGATGATGGCGCGCAGTTCTGTCAGGGCTCGCGCCCTGCCATCGATGATGGTCTGCTTGGTCAGCACGAATATCGCAGGCAGCGGTCTACCCCGGCTCTCGACCGCCAGCGGGATGTAGTGGTCGGTAATCTGGATGGCGGCGGTCACATCGTCTAGGGCAAAATAGACCGGCACGACGACAATGTCGGCCGCGAAGAGCCCGGCCATGAGGTTGTCATTTGTGGTGCCTTCCGTATCGATCAAGACGACCGAGCGTTCTCCGTTGTGAGTGGTTGCTGCGCGAAGGATTTCCTGCGGCGTCATCGCGCCCACCATTGTGAGCCTGTCAGGACGATTGCCAGCTTCGCCCAGCATCTGGAACCAGCGGTTCATGTTCTGCCGCCGGTCGCCATCGATAAGAGTGACCGAATAGCCCCGATGCAGCGCGACGGATGCGAGGGTGCGCAGCATCGTCGATTTGCCAGTGCCGCCCTTTGGGATCGCAGCGGAGATGATCATGGGGCCTCCTTCCGGCGTTGTTTCCTTGTTTCCATGTCAACATGGAAACAGGTCATCCATGGACACATGGAATAATGTCACGGTCGAAACATGGTGACATAGTCAACGGGGAGGACTGGTTTGGCAACCCAGGCGCGCATAGATAAGGGCTCGCTAAAGGTGCAGTTTTTGCGCAGCTGCTGTCATCAGGAAAGAAGGGTCCGGTAGCACATCGACTGCGCATTTCCGACTACGCATCAGAGGGCTGTATCCATGGTAACATGGAAACAAGTCGTCAACGCATCATAGACACATCGCATTAAATCACGATGGGAACATTTCGCCCGCGCCGCTGCCGCTGACAACTGCGCCTGTGAGGAGAGGCGCGCGCCCGAAATTTTTCATTCCTCTCCCTCTTCTTATTGGCAGGATAGCCTATTTTGTGATACACACAGGCGGCGCGGCCCTGGCGGGCCTTAGCGCCCGCAAGCGGGCTTGAGAGATGGATGCAGACGTCCAGAAAGCAGCGGTAAAGAACGCGTCACGACGCTACGGCGAGGTGACACACATCCGGTTTTCGGCTGACGAGCTGGCCAGCCTCAAAGCCATTGCGGAGCGGGACGGCGTGACCGTCAGCGAGGTCGTGCGGCGTCTTGTGCGGGCAGAGGCCGGGCATCTGCCTATTGCGTCGGAGGCGTTACGGCCGGCGATCGTCGACATGACCGACCAGCTGCGGCGCGTCGGTGTCAATTTCAATCAGGCCGTGCGCGCGATGAACGACGGGCGTGTTGCCCACGATGAGGATCTTGAGCAGGCGCTGATCGCCGTGGGCGACCTCGTGCGGCAGTTTCGCGATGAACTGAAAACGATGACCGTCGAGCCTCGCAAGGCGAGGGAGGCCAGGCAATGAGCGGTCGTCTTGCTGGCTACGCGGCCGAAATCGAACGCTATCTGGGGGGCGGGTCCGGCGTGAAGCGTGAGGAGCTGGACAACGACGAGTCCCTGACGAGCGCCCGACGCGAGGCTGGCGAATTCCAGGCGATGAAGAGTTATGAGCTGACCGGTGGCGGCGGACGCCTCGGGCAAGGTCAAGCCGGCTCGACCGTAGGTGGCGGCATGGGCGCCCCTCGTTCGTCGCCGGGAGGATTGGGGGCGGCGGGGAGTTCGATGTCCAGTGGGGCTCCAAAGGCTACTGCTACTGCGAGCTCGCACAAGGTCACTAACGCGCCGATCCTGGTCTATGGCGCCACGCTCGCCGGTTTCCGGCCGGAAGAGGAGGAGGAAGACTGGAAGCGGCGCGGCGGCGGCGGTGGCCGTGGCGCTGACCGCTCTGGCGCTACAGGACGAGCGGCGCGGGCGGGCTATCAGGCGCGGGCCGTGGCGGCACGGGCAGGCTATGCGGCGGGCGCGCAGCCTGCCGTGTTCAAGGTCATGCCCAATCCTCCGTCGACCAGGGAAGCCGCCGCGCGGCTGCTCAATTACATCGGCAAGCGCGACGACGAAAAAGGCGAGAAGCACGACATCGAGATTTTCGACGAGGACGGGCAGGTCCTGGCGACAGGCGGCGCACGAAAGGCGTTCCTGGAAACGTTTTGCGAAACGTTCGAACCGCCCTTGGAAAATACCAATTTTCTGGAGGTTCGTTTCGAGCTCGCCAGCGAGGTCACCGATGCCACCGTGAGCGAGGCGCTGAACAAGGCATTCGGTGCAAAACCGTTCATCTATGCGCAGGACGGACAGACGGTGCAGGTATACGCGCACACCGATGAGCGGGCTGGACCGCTTGCGAGAATTCTGGCCGGCGGTCGGGAGAATTCGCGCAGCAAGGCGCTCGACAAGATCGAGGCGCGTTTGTCCGAAACTATGGGCGTGGCGGGGGTGGTCGCCAAGGCAGAGGTAACGGCGGCCGTGAGCCGTGAACCCAAAGCAAAATATTTCCTGCAGAAGTTCATCCGCACCCACAGCCAGGTCCGCCACGCAAATGGCGAGCCCGTGCCTGGGGTGAAGAACTCCACGAAGGCTGCGGCTTCAGTCTATGAACAATGGCGCCCGCAGTTTTCGGGGCGTGAGCGCCGCAATGCCTATCACCTGCTTTTCTCGGCAAGGGCCGGCACCGATGCCAACACCGTCATGGCCGCGGCGCGCGCCGTGCTCGAGGAGCGCGCGCCAGGATACAAGTTCGTCCTGGCGCATCACAAGGACACCAAGCACGTCCATATCCATGCGATGGTGCAGGCGCGCTCTGCCGACGGCGAGCGCCTGAAATTCTACAAGCCAGATCTGGTCGCCTGGCGCGAGACTTTTGCGGAAAAAGCACGCGAGAACGGAATTGCGATGGTGGCGACGCGGCGCATGGATCATGCGATGACACGGCCTTTCACGAAGGAGCATGCTGGAGCCTACAGCCGAGCCCAGAGCGATCCGCGCTACCAGGTGAGCGCCAGGACGATCGAGCGGGTGGAGGCCAAGCGGCAACGCCGTTTGGATGGACAATCCCTTGTCGTGAACGGCGATGCAATCGCTGCCGCATGGCAAAAGACAGTGACGACCATGCGGACCGCGGGCGTAGTCGGTCGGGCTCTCACGGCAGCGGAGTCGATCGGCAACAATTTTCTGCAGTTCCGTCGCGATCGGACAGGGGAGGGGCAGCCAGGTCCTTCCGCGGGTCGCGCAGCTGATCAATCGGGGCAAAAGTCTTTTCTGTCCCATCCTGGTATGAGAGAATTGAATGCACTGATAGGAGATTTGGACATGGCGCAAACCCCCTTGGAAATGCGGCGTCAGATGGCCCGCGTCAATCAGGCTCTCGACAACATGCGCGAGACGCTGCCACCGGCACATCAAGGGCAATTCGAACAGTATCGTGAAGAGGTCAACGACAAGATGCACGACCGTCTGGCGCGGCTGCAATTCGAGCGGCAGCAGCAGCGTCGTGGTGGTGGCGGTGGTGAGCCGATCCCCGAGCGTGAGGCGCGAGGGCGAGACCTTCCAACTCGGGACGATCCCCGCGAGGCGGTTGAGCCGCGCACAGGCACCGAGCAGGAGAAGGTGAGTGACAAGCAGAAGGACGCCAACAAACAGAAGGCGCGGCAGTCGGAAGAGCAGGACCGGAAGACCCAGCGCTCAAACGATAACGATTACGAGCGCTGAGCAAGGGCCAACCTATCGTCCTCCCGGTGGTCTATCGAAACGACGCATTCGTCTCAGAATGATCAGGCTGGATGCGAGCGATGCGCCTCATGTCAGCTGTTGACGTGATCTTTGCTGTTGCCGGATAGCAGACATTGCCGGCGCCCCTGGACATCGTAGTTGCGCCAACTTTCGTTAGAGAGCCCGCTAGATTGTCGGCCTCTGGGCGTATTCCCAAAAAACGCGGGGATGAGGATCAACTCTCAAGACGATGGACGGTCGCAACTACGGCAGGCTATCCCGATGGCGATTGCCATGGGGCCTCGCGTGCAATAGGCATTTGCCGGAGATGCGCAGGGGAGGATCGCCGTGACAGGAACAGCCCAGACATGGCGTGTCGGCATCCTTTTTTCGCGCAGCGGCATCACCTCGGTCACCGAAAGCGAGCATTTCTACGGGACGGCGCTTGCCATCGAGGAGATCAATGCCGGCGGCGGCGTGCTGGGGCGGCAGATCGAGCCCATAGCCTACGATCCTGGCAGCGATCCCGAGGCGTTTCGATCGCTCGCCCGCAAGCTTCTGACCGAGGACGATGTCAATGTCATCTTCGGCTGTTCGATGTCGGGTAGCCGCAAGGCTGTGCTGCCGATCGTCGAGCGCTACAACGGCCTACTCTGGTACCCGTCGATCTACGAGGGTTTCGAATATTCAGAAAACGTCCTCTACACCGGCGCCACGCTGAACCAGAACACTTTCGCGCTGGCCGACTTCATCCTGCAGCGCTACGGGCCGCGCGTGTTCATGGCCGGTTCCGACTACATCTATCCGCATGAATCCAATCGGGTGATGCGTGACCTCCTGGAATGCAAGGGCGGCACGATCGTCGAGGAACAATATGTGCCGCTCGACGCCGATGAGCGCCGCATCCACCGGCTGATGGCCGACATCGAGAAGGCCGCGCCGGACGCCGTGTTCTCGACGGTGATCGGGCGCAGCGCGCAAATCCTCTACAGGCTCTACGCCGAAGCCGGCATCGACCGGACAAAGCGGCCGATCGCCAGCCTGACGCTGGCTGAGGGCGAGATCCGCGTGATTGGCGCCGAGCACTGCACCGGCCACGTGCTGGCGGCGCCTTATCTGGCGAGCGTCGACAGCGGTGAGAACCAGCGCTTTGTCGGCGAACTCGCCCGCCGCTTCGGCGACCGGACGACGGCGACCATGTGGTCGCAAACCGCCTATACGCAAGTGCATCTGTTCGCCCGCGCGCTGGAGAAGGCGGGAACCCTCGACACCTTCCGCCTCAGCCAGGCGGCGCTCGAAGTCGACTATGCCTCGCCGGAGGGACGGATGATGTTCGACCAGGAAAACCGCCACGTCTGGTCGACACCGCGTATCGGCATCGCCAACGCTGCCGGCCAGTTCGACATCGCCTGGCAGTCGCAGGTCGCGATCCGGCCTGACCCCTATCTCGCCTCGACCCATTTCGAAGAGCCGTGGCTGTAAGACCATGACGGCAACGCTCAAACGCATCCTCAACGATCTCAGGCAGGCGAAGATCCTCGTCATCCACCCGAAGGACGAGGATGGCGCGGCACTTGTCGATCACTTGCGGCGCCTTGGCTGCGAGGTCCGCGCGGCGTGGCCGCCGCCGGCGTCGATCCCGGGCGATATCGACACGGTGTTCGTACAGGTGGGCGAAGCGCCGACCGATGCGATGGTGTCACTCATAGAAGGCGCCAGCGCCTCCGTGGTCGCCATCGTCACCTATGAAAGCCCGACCTCGATCAAGGCGATCATCGACCTCAACGCCCATGGCGTCATCACCAAGCCGCTCCGGCAGCTCGGCGTGCTGACGCAATTTGCGCTCGCCCGCTACCGCTATGGCTATGAAGGACGGCTGGCCAACAAGGTGCGCAAGCTGGAGGATACGCTGAAAGGGCGCAGGACCATCGAGAAGGCGGTCAAGGTTCTGGTCGCGATGAACGGCGTCGACGAGGAGACCGCCTACAAATTGATCCGCGACCAGGCGACATCGAAGCGCATCGCCCTGGTTTCGGTGGCCGATGGCATCCTCGCTGCGCAGGAAGCGATGCGGGCTTTCGGCTTCGGGATTTCCGCGCAGGGCAATCTGAAACAGCCGAACGATCGATAAGGCGCCGACGGCAAGTCGCAGCAGAAACTTTTCATAACCGGCTGATTTGACTTATATAAATTGAACTCTGCACCGTTGCTTGGTGCCGGAATCTTAGGCTCTTGACGCGGTCTTCGGTCCGTGCAACTTCTTAAAGCACGAGCAGGTTTGCTCTTCGGCAGGAATGCCGTTTCAGATTGATGGCTATGTAGCCCTTGGCTCGCGGATGACTTCCGCGCCCAGGGGTTTTTTGCGTTTGGAGACAGGCTTTGGCACTATTGGCGACAGCATCCGCGGACCTCCGTCTGGCCTGCATCCAGTTCCAACCGGCGATCGGCCGGCCGGACAAGAATCTCAGATCGATGGAGCGGCTGATCCGCCAGGCCGCCGGCCTCGGCGCCTCGGTGGTAGTGCTGCCGGAACTCGCCGACAGCGGCTATGTCTTCGACAGCCAGGAAGAACTCGCCGAACTCGCAGCACCCATTCCGGAGGGACGCAGTGCAGCGCTGCTGTGCTCGCTGGCCAGCGAACTCGGTCTCCACATCGTCAGCGGCCTTGCCGAGCGCGACGGCGACCGGTTCTTCAACGCCGCCATGCTGTGCGGGCCTTCGGGTCCCATCGGCACCTACCGCAAGCTGCATTTGTGGAACCGCGAAAAACTCTACTTCCAGCCGGGCAATCTCGGCCTGCCGGTGTTCGAGACCGCGATCGGCCGGATCGGCGTGGCGATCTGCTATGACGGCTGGTTCCCGGAGACCTACAGGCAGTTGGCGCTGAAGGGCGCCGAACTGGTCTGCGTGCCGACCAACTGGGTGCCGATGCCCGCTCAGGGTGACCACCCGGAGCCGATGGCCAACATCCTGCACAAGGCGGCCGCGCACAGCAACGGCATCTACATCGCCTGCGCCGATCGTGTCGGCATCGAGCGCGGCCAGCCCTTTGTCGGCAGGAGCCTGATCGTCGGCCCGACCGGCTGGCCGATCGCCGGGCCGGCCAGCGAAGCCGACGAGGAAATCCTCATTGCCACGATCAACCTCGGCGAGGTCGCCAAGGCGCGCGCGCTGAGTGAGCGCAACGACGCCATCGGCGACCGCCGCGCAGACGTCTACGGATAACCAAGAAGAAGCCGGCACTACCCGGTACGATCAACCAGAGAAAGGGAATACCATGAATAACAGAGCAGTGATCCTTGCCTTCGCCAGCGCCGCATTGACCAGCGCCGCCTTCGCCGCGGACGGCCCGATCAAGATCGGCATCCCGGTCGGCCTGTCTGGCGCCAACAGCGTCGTCGCGCCGTCGGTCGTGCAATCGGCCGAACTCGCGGTCGCTGAAATCAACGCTGCCGGCGGCGTGCTGGGACGCCAGCTTGCGCTCGAGATCGCCGACGATGCCTCGGGTGCAGCGGGCGCGCAGAAGGCCTTCGATTCGCTGGTCTTCCAGAAGGAGGTCAACGCCGTCATCACCATGGAGACCAGCGCTGCGCGCAATGCCGGCCTGCCAATCATCTCGAAGGGCGATATCCCCTACATCTACACCTCCTTCTACGAGGGCAAATCCTGCAACACCAATCTGTTCGTCAATGCGTGGGTGCCGGAGCAGCAGGTGCCGCCGATCGTCGACAATTTCATCAAGACGCAAGGCGCCAAGAAGTTCTTCCTGATCGGCTCGGATTATTCATTCGGCCGCGGCATGCTGGAATTCGCCAAGGCCTATATCGAGAAGTCTGGCGCCAGCGTCGTCGGCGAGGAATATCTGCCGATGGAAGGCAGCGACTGGACGGCGATCATTTCCAATCTGAAGAGCTCCGGCGCCGATGCGGTGATCACCTCGACGGCCGGCGGTGCGCCGAACGTCACCTTGACCAAGCAGTTGCGGGGCGCCGGTGTCACCATTCCCTATGGCAATCTGGCTGTGGATGAGGGAACCGCCAGGAGCATGGGCGCGGACGCGGCCGGCATCTTCATTTCCGCTTCCTATGTGACCAGCATCGACAGCGATGCCAACAAGGGCTTCCTTGCTGCGATCGAGAAGAAGTTCGGTGCCGAGCTGCGCACCCCCAACGACCTCTCCGTGCCAGAATATGAGGGTATCTATCTCTACAAGGCCGCGGTCGAGAAAGCCGGATCGACCGACACCGCCGCTGTGCTTGCGGCCCTCGCCGAGGTATCCTTCGCCGGCCCGCGCGGCACGGTCTCGATGAGCAAGCAGCACCATGCTCCGCTGACCATGTATCTCGGCCAGGTGAAGGCGGACGGCTCGGTCACGGTGGTCGACAAATTCGAAGGCGTCGACCCCGGGCAACAGTGCCCGAACCTGTAGTCGCGCCGCTATTCGCAACGGGGCGGCCCTGTGTCGCCCCGTTCCACACCATCGGGGACCTGCAATGACGCTTCTCCTGGACGTGGTGACGACGGCGGCGATCCTGTTCATCGTCGCTGCCGGCCTGCTTGCGATCTTTGGCGTGCTGAAGATCATCAATTTCGCCCATGGCGCCTGGCTGACCATCGGCGCCTATTGCGCCGTAGCCACGGCCGGCCTCGGCCTCAATCCCTGGGCCGCGCTGCCGATCGCCTTTGCCGTCGGGGCAATCCTTGGCGGCATCACCGAACTGGTCATCGTGCGGCCGCTCTATCGCCGGCCGCCCGACGCCATTCTGGCGACCTGGGGGCTCAGCATCGTCATCGGCCAACTGATCACGCTGTGGTTCGGGCGCGATGTGCAGTTCACCCCCAATCTCCTGTCGGGCACCGTCGATGTCTTCGGCGTTGGCTACTCGCTCTACCGGCTGTTCGCCGTGGCGGCCGCGCTGGTCATCGGGCTCGCCTTCACCTTCCTGCTTGAGGGCACGCGGCTCGGCCTGTCCGCGCAAGCGGTGATCATGAACGAGATGCTGGCGCGCGCGCTCGGCATCGACACGGCGCGTGTGCGTCTGGCCACCTTCATGGTCGGCACCGGACTGGCAGCACTCGCCGGCGTGCTTCTGACGCCGCTGACCAGCGTCGATCCGAACATGGGTGTCGCCTGGCTGATCGGCTCGTTCATGCTGGTCATGGTCGCCGGCTCGTCCTTCTCGACGCTGGCCGTCGCCTGCCTCGTCTTCGGTGGCGCCCAGGTTCTGGTCAGTACCTTCGTCAGCCCCATTCTCGGCGGCATCACGGTGGCGGTCCTGTGCGCCCTGGTGCTGCGCATCAGCCCGAAGGGATTTGCCCGTGCCTGAAAGCCGTTCCATCCCACCGAGGGTCTGGCTGTTTGCAGCCCTTGCGCTTGCGACGGCGGTCGTGGTCATCATCGGGCCAGCGCTGTTCGATCGCTTTACGCTCAACGTGCTGACCCGCTCGATGATCTACGCCATGCTGGCGGTGACCGTCGACATTCTGTGGGGCTACACCGGCATCCTGACCTTCGGCCAGGCGGCGTTCTTCGGCACTGGCGCCTATGCCAGCGCCATGGTGCTCAGCCATCTCGGCTCGACGCCCGCCTTTCTGGCACTGGCGCTGGCCCTGGCGATCCTCGTGCCGGTGCTGCTTGGCGGTTTCGTCGGCTGGCTGTCTTTCGGCCACGGGTCGACACCGCTCTATGCGACTGTGATCTCGCTGGTGGTGCCGATCGTGGTGACGCAATTGGTATTTTCGGGTGGCGTGTGGACAGGATCGAGCAGCGGACTGGTCGGCTATTCCGGCCTGCCGCTCGGCCTGCCGGGCTATTTCAGGCTGGCCGGCATCTGCCTGATTGTCACCACTGTCGTCGCCCTGGTCTTCACCCGCTCCGATGCCGGCAAGCTGCTCATCGCCATTCGCGACAATGAAGCGCGCTGCGCTTATCTCGGCCTCGACCCGCAACGCCTCAAGATCGTGCTGACAACGATCCTCGCCGGCGTCGCCGGCATTGCCGGCTTCCTCTACGCCAATGCATCGGGCGTGGTCGCGCCGGAAAATACCGGCTTCGTCTTCGGCACCGAGATCGTCATCTGGACGGCCCTTGGCGGCCGCGGCACCATCATCGGGCCGGTCATGGGTGCGATCGGCATCGACTATCTCAGCGCCCAGCTTTCCGGCGATCTGCCCTTCCTGTGGAACCTCATCGTCGGCGCCCTGTTCGTGGTCATGATCATCCTGTTGCCGAACGGGCTGGCGCAATTGTTCGCAATGCTGCTGCCGCGCCGCAGTGGGGCGCAAACCAACACCGCCGGGAGCCCGGCCATCGCCGTCGCGCCGGCTGGCAATGGCAGCGCCGGCGGCAACAATGTGCTCTCCGTCAGTGGTCTCGGCAAATCCTTCGGCAGCCTGCAGGTGCTGCAGGGTATCGACCTCGACGTTCGTCCCGGCGAACTGGTCAGCCTCGTCGGTCCGAATGGCGCCGGCAAGACGACGTTGATGCGGTGTCTCAGTGATGGCACCGAAGCCACCACCGGAAGCGTCAGCATTGCCGGCCAAGACATCAACGGTATGACACCGGATGAAATCGTGGCGCTCGGTGTCGGCCGAAAATTCCAGGTGGCGAGTGTCTTCGACAGCCTGACTGTCGCCGATTGCCTGCGCATGGCACGCGCCTCGCGCCAGGTGCCGAGTCTGCTGCGCCGCTCCGCCACGCTTGGATTGCCGGCCGCCGCCGCCGATATCTTGCGCTCCACCGGGCTCGACCTGATGCTTGGCCGGCCCGTGTCGCTGTTGTCGCACGGGCAGAAGCAGAGCCTAGAGCTCGCCATGGTCGTTGCGCTCGAGCCAAAACTCATCCTGCTCGACGAGCCAACGGCCGGACTGACCAAGGTCGAGCGCACCACCATTGGCGCTACGCTGCAGAAGCTGACCGGCGAGCTCGGTTTCGCCGCCATCCTGGTCGAGCACGATCTCGATTTCGTCCGCGACATCTCGACCAGAATCGTCGTTCTCCACCAGGGCAAGCTTGTCCTCGACGGCAGCGTCGCCGAGGTCGTCAATTCCGAAGTGGTCAGAACGATCTATTCGGGAGCCGCCCATGCTTGAGGAGACCAAAACCATCGTGCCGAAACTTTCGCTGTCGAATGTGTCGAGCGGCTATGGGCCGGTTGCCATCATCGACGCGCTGTCGCTCTCCATTGCGCCCGGACAGATTTTTGCGCTGATGGGCAAGAATGGCATGGGCAAGACCACGGTGCTCAAAACCATCCTCGGTTTTGTGGCGCTGCGTTCGGGCGACATCCGCCTTGACGGTATGTCGATGTCAGGCGTTTCCCAGGCCTCGTTGATCGCCTCGGGCGTCGGCTATGCGCCGCAGGAGCAGGCGCTGTTCCAGGATCTCAGCGTGCGCGACAATCTACGCCTCGCGCTGCGTTCGGATCGCGGTTTTGCGCAAGCGGTGGAGCGGGTCTACGGGCATTTTCCGTTCCTTCGGGAGCGCCTGTCGCAACGCGCTGGAACGCTGTCCGGCGGTGAGCAGAAGATGCTCATTCTGGGCCGCGCGCTGATGTTGCAGCCGAAGTTGCTTTTGATCGACGAGATTTCCGAAGGCCTGCAGCCCTCCGTCGTCAAACGTATCGCCGCAGCTCTGAGGGAAGAACGCAGGGCCAACGGCACGACGATCCTGATCGTCGAGCAGAACCTGCCTTTCGCGCTTGGCATCGCCGACAGCTGGGCGGTGCTGAAGCTCGGCCGCATCGACGATGCCGGCGACGTAACAGACGGAACGGCGGCCCGAGTGCTGCAGCACCTGAAAATCTAAGTGCTCGGATCCGGCACGGATACTCCGATCCGTTTGTTCCCCAAAGGGAGCATTCCGGCCTTTCAGTCTAAAGCTCCGAGCGTCCGCTCAGGCCAGTTCTCGACGATGCAAGCGGAGTGCCTGACCGTCGCTTCTGGCCAGCACGCGATGACCATCACAGGCAACAAAAGCGCGGGACGCCCCTGTCGTCTGATTTTTTAGGGCGCGGGGTTTTAGCCAGAGATCGAGGTTTTCCACGCCGGATACGAAAGGTTGACCGTCATGATGCGCAGCCAGAGGTTCAGGGCGCCGCAGCCGTCATGCCTTCTCCAAGGGACTCGGCGTCCGAATGGTCTTGCGCAGGCGCTCATTGAACTCGGGCGGCATATCGAGCCGGGCCAGGAATGCGGCGTGCTTCCGGACTGGCTGCAACTATAGCCTGGTCAAGAAGAGCCTCTTCTGCATGGCCGAATCTCCTATGGTTTCATCTAAATCCGCCACGGAGTAACGTCAAAGATCATTAGGAACGCTTATCCATCGACTAGATCAGGCAAAGCATCTTCAACGATGCTCAGATTTCGATCGAAAGTCTCGGTGTCGGATGCGTTGGCGCGCAGGGACCGCACCTTGTTCAGGATCGCCGCAACCGCCGCTTCTTTGTCAGGCGCTACGCGTGTTGTCACCGCTTTGGCCGCCAAAGCGGAAAAGTCTATGGCGGCATAAGCTGGTACGTCTGCAGCGTCGGTTGCTTTCAGCCGTTCTTTTCCGATTGCGCGCCGGCTCGGCGGCGGAGCTATAGGGCCTGCTTTTGCGGCAAATGTCGCGCCGCGCCGCAGCCGGGTCTGCATAAGGCCTGAGCGGTACGTGGGTGCTTTCGGCACAATCGTCGGGAGCGCAGGAGATGGAACCGCCGCGGAAGCGTCCAATGCAGGGCTTTTCGTGAGCGAGGGGCCGGTAGAGGCGGGCAGGGGCATGAACGCGCGTTTGGCGAGCTGGCCGTCGGCGAAATAGAAATTGCGCGTGCCGAGGATTGGCAGTTCGCCGCGCGGCAATATGATGACCTTGTTCTTGTCGAGCGTACGGATTTCGTCCGGCCGCATGAGGGGCCGCCGCACTTCCTTGCGGTGCTCCGAGCGCGTGTAATAAGTGTCGAACAACGTTGCCTTGGTGCGCGTCACGTCCTTTTGCACGTCCGACGTTTCGCCGAGCTGCTCGGAAACGTAGCGCAGATCGTCAGCGTCTTGCGCACCGAAAAAGATCTGCACGCGAGCGGCGTTGATAAGTGTCTTGCGCCCTTCCTGGCGATAGATCTCGTCCACAGCCTTCAGCGACTGCACGAAAAACCACATCGAAACGCCGTTGCCGCCGAGCACGCTTGCCATTTCGGTCACGTTCTCGAGCTTGCCGAGGTTCTGGAACTCGTCGAGCAGCACAAGCACCGGATGCTCGCCCGGCTGCGGCATGGTTTCCGACATGAAGTTCATCATCTGCGTGATCAGGACGTTGAATAACGGTCCAAGCGACGTGATCTGCTCGCGCCGCACGTCGAGATAAAGGGAGATCCGATCGCGCTTGAGACTGCGAATATCGAACGTGCTGCGCGACGTAGCTCGCATCAGACGCTCATTGAGAAAGGGGGCCATGCCGGTCCGGACGCCGGCGTAGATTCCGGAAAACTGCCGCTCGGACATCTCAAAATATGGCAACAGGGTTTGCAGCGTGAAATGCGAACATTCGCGGCGGCGTTCCTCGCGCAGCGAGCCGATGAATTCGAGGAGCGGCTGCTCGGCGCCGTTCATGATATCGAGGATTTTGGCAAAGGTCTTCTTCTCGTTCGGGATCGCAGGCGATTCCATGACGAAGGACGCGATGCCGGTAAAAAGCAGCCGGGCGTCGTTGACCCAGTAGGGATCCGCGTTCGAAGGGGGGCGCGGAAACAATGCCGCAGCGATGTTGCGAAGGTCGATGTCGCGCTGCGCCGAATCCAGCGAGATGAAGTCCATCGGGTTGTAGCACGCGGTATTGCCGCCCGGATCAGCCGGCGCGAAACGCACCACGCGGCTCATGGTCGAACGGTAACCGGCGGTCGCCGCATACGTCTCGCCCCGCAGATCGAGAACCACGAGCGAATGCGGCCAGGTCAAGGCGTTCGGGATGATGAGAGACGTGCCTTTACCGGAGCGCGGTGGCCCTATGACGAAGCCGCCGACATCATCGCCATCAATCCACAATTTCTTACCGCCCATCAGCTTGCGCTGGGACAAACGGATCTTGCCTGAGCGCTGATCGCGGCGCGGCGACAAAATTTCGGCCAGCCTGCCGCCGGCTCGACCGACGAAGACGCCGCCCACTTTCGTCAGGCCGGTTTTTGATACGTCGCTCATGGTCATGAAGCGAGAGTCATTGCGCTTTCTCGGACGCATGAGAAACAAGCTGACCAGTGGCAAGAGAAACCCCAATGCTCCTGCCGCAACGGCGTATTGTATCCGGCCAAAGTTCCTCGCCATCGTGTCCGCCCAGGCCTGACGAACGACCGGCAACGGATTGGCGTTCAGCTGGTCGAACAGGACGTGTGAGCCAATCCGGTACCAATCCGTCGCGGCATAGGCGACGGTGAAGACCAAGGCGCCCAGGGCCATCGCCATGAGCACCATGAAAATTGCTGTTGCGATTTTCTGCATGGATGGGTCTCGCTAGATCGTCTCCGCCTTGGTGAACTTGATCTCGCTGATGCCGCGCCGTCCGCCTTCGGTGCGGACCATCTGGACGACCACCGGAATGACCTCACGTAGATAGTCGAGAATTTCACTTCGTGAGAGCCCCGTACTGCCCTGCATGACCATGAGCGCCAGCCGCTCGTAGGCGGACCGGGCGGAATTGGCATGAACGGTCGTGAGCGAACCAGGATGGCCGGTGTTGATTGCCTGGAGGAATGCGAAGGTTTCAGCGCCGCGCAACTCGCCCAGCAACAGACGGTCGGGTCGCATGCGAAGCGAGGCCTCGAGCAGCTGTTGCGCGGAGACCTTTGCAAGGCCCTGGTCGCCCTTCGAGGCTAACAGGGTGACGTTGTTGGGAGCCGGCAGCCTCAGTTCGCGGGTGTCTTCGATCGTGATGATCCGTTCATGGGCCGGGATCTCCTTCAAAAGCGCATTCAAGAACGTCGTCTTGCCGGTCGACGTGCCGCCAGAAACGACGATCGAAACGCGGTTGCGCACCGCGTATTGCAGGAACTCCATCGGCGATGTGTCGTGCAACATCTCGACAAGCCGCTTTTCTTCGCTTGAAAGCGCCAGGCCGCTGCCCATTGCCGTGTTTTCGAATGCGCCGAGATCCTTGTAGGCAGCAAGGCTCATGTCCATGATGACCTGTTTACGGATCGAGATCGCCCCGCCTTCGGGAGCCGCCGGCGGCAAGATGCATTGGATTCGCTCACCCGAAGGTAGCGCGGCCGATAGGACCGGTTTTTCTTCGTTGATAACCTGATTGGTCGCCGAGGCGACGCCCGTCGAGATATTACGGATCCAGCCGGGTGTGACCTCGCGCTTGACGACGTGCTCCATTTCCTTCGCGCCGAGGCGTTCGATGAACAATTCACCCGGCCTGTTGATCGCAATCTCGGATACTGCATCTTCGTTCAAATAGGACCATATCGGTTCCAGATGAGCGCGCAGGACCGGGGCTCTCGTCCAAGGGTCGGGAAGGGGATGCACGGCATTCATTTCACCGGGCTCCCGTAGCCGAGATAGAAATGATCTTTTGGCGTGCCGTAGAGAGGCGTCGGATCGATCGCCATCTTCGGCCGCCCGCCTGCCTTCAGGCGTGCAACTTCTTCCTGGATGGGATCGGCGTACAAATCCGAGAAATCGAGGTCTCGCCGCACCAACACGACAATCGATGTGCCCTGGTCGACATAGACTGTCGGGCCAATGTTCTGCGTGTCGCGAAACGCCTCCTGCGCGAGTTGCTGCAAGGCGGTTGATGACTTGTCAAACGCGATGCCGCGGGCGTCGCGCTGGGAGCCGTTCCCACCATAAGTCACGGTCGTCGTCTCACCGGTTACGGGATTTATCGTCGACACCTGGCGTTGTTGGCCATTTTGTCCGCTGTCGCCAAGCGAGGACAGATATTCAGAGACACCGCCAACGATAGAAAGCATGATGGAGTTGCCGTACCGTTCAACCCAGTGCGTATCAACACGCCCGCCCACGCCACCGCGCCCGAGCGCGTCTGCCCCAGGCGACTTGATATCGACGGAGATGCCGTCCGAGCGAATGACCCTGTTCCAGACGATGAAAACACGCTTCTGACCACGCGCAAGCCCTGAGCGGTATTCTCCGGTCAGGCGCGAGCCCTTCGGGATGAGGATCCGCCGGCCGTCGAGAGAGAAGACATCCTCACGCACGACAGCGCGCACGGCGCCGGGAAGGTCGGTGTTAACAGCGGTTTCCAAATAGCCGCGAATGATCGTTCCTTCAGGGATCAACGCATCGGTTCGTCGGAAGGCCTTGGCTTTGACGATGCCGGAAGAACTTGCCTCGGACTGCGCCAGGAAGGCCTTGTTGGGATCACTGTCGGCGCCGGGGACCGGGACGATCTGACCGTCGGGCCCGATTTCGACCTGCGCCGCCTGGGCGCCGCTATCCGTGGAGCCGGTTTGATCATTCGTCACCATCTGGTTCGACCGCAGGCGTTCCCACACCGCCTTTTCGCGCTCGGCGGCCTCCGCCTTGCGACGAGCCTCTTCCTCAGCCGCGGCCTTGCGGCGGGCTTCGTCCTCCTCGGCCTTGCGGCGAGCCTCCTCGGCCGCCATTTGCGCCTCCAGTGCGCGCCGCTGCGCATCGAGATCGGCGCCTTGCTGTACGGTCTGATCGACATTATCGGCTTGCTGCGTGCCATTCTTGTCGTCAACCGGGGGCGGCACCACGATCTGGTCGATCGTGCCGTCGGCAGGTTGGGGCGGCTCGTTCAACGCCGGCGGGCGAAACTCCGGCGGATTGAAGTTTTCCTCGCCATCACTGCGAACATCGCGCGATACAGGCTCCCGAGGCCAGTTCAGCCATATCAACGCGCCTACCAGCACTACGCCGAGGCTGACCAGGGCGATCCTGGTACCCACGCCCGCACCACGGCGCGCGACCGTTGGGCTGCCGTCCAGTTGGTTATAATCGATGTGGGTCATCAGCGCCCTCCGCTGGATCCGAACAGGGTGGAACCGCCTGTCAGTTTCGTTGGACCGTAGACCTGCTCGACGGGATCGATGGCGTTGGGTCGCGCCCGGTTGTAGAGGCAGAGCGTCTTGCCATCGGCCCGCAAGGTGAATTGCCGTGCGACCTTGTCGATGACTGTGTATTTGCCCTGCGTGCGAACGTTAACCAGCGACTCATGGCGCTTGTCGTCGACAACGAAAATCGCCGGAATGTCGCCCTTGAACTCCAGAAACACCTTGGTGCCGTCGTCGAATACGGTGCGCGGCTTCAGGCTGTCGTCGCCCTTGTAGGCGTAGTCGTAATTGAGATCGGCATAATTCAGATCCTTTAAATCCGGATCGGCGGCGCTCTCTTTTGCCTGTGAGAGCAGGCGCGCGTTGATATCCTCGTCCGGGTATTTGAACCGGACCTGGAAGGATGCCTGGTCACGGCTATTGTCAGTCGCCTGCAGCAGCAAGGAATAGACGCGCCGGTTGGTGACCACGTTGACGTTGGTCCACGCATCGCGCTCCAGCGGCTTGACGAACAGAAATCGCGATCCGCGTTTGGGAATGATCGACCAGCCTTTCGTGTCGCCAGCCGACACGGTTTCGATGACTTCGGTCGGACTGAGCTCGACCATCGTCGAAATGCCAAGAGCCGCGCGCACCGACGTCACGTCGTCATTGTTGAAGGTGACATATCGGATGCGGCCGTCGCGTGCGGCCGCGCTGTGCATCGTGCCGAGCAGAAGGGCGGCCGACAGCGCGAGGCCCGCGCGCCGTCTCATTGCAGGCTCCCCGCGGCCGGCGCCGATTCCTGGTCGCGGCGGTAATCCGTAACCTGAAATCCCAACGGGTTGTCGAAACGCCATTCGTTCTTGAGCGGCGTCGAGGTGTAGCGGAATTTTATCACCGCCACCCAATTGTCGGCGGTCGACGAATTGTCCCGCCGCGTCGTCGTGGCAAAGCGTACCGAGGCGGTGTTGCGATTGAGCAGGGAAACCGATTTGATCTCGACCGAGACAGTGACATTGCGGCCAAAAATCTTGTCGAGCGATTGTGGATTTGCAGGCGTGAAAAGCCATGTCAAATCCTTGGACGCGGCGTCGGTCGAATAGAGCTGGGCCAGGTCGTAATTCTGTTTCAGTTCACGGGAATCGTAGGTTTCGCGGGCCCTGATGTAGCGCACCAGATTGGCCGCGGTGACAGCCTCGTTCTGCGATAAATCGCCAGGCTTCAGCGCGCGCATGATCTCGAGGTAGCCCGTCGATTTGTCGACCTCTACAACGTACGGCTCGAATTGCCGGAGTGGCAGGATAAGCACGAGGGCCAGCAGCGACAGCACCGCAACCAGTCCCGAAATGCCGCTGACGATCCAGGCCAATGTACGCGATCGACGCATTGACCTGTGCGTGTCGTCTTCCCAGGTCGCGCCCGCCCTGTAATACCGCTTGTCGACGAGTTCGCTGCTGCGGTCAGCAGCTGTTTCCACTGGCATTGTCACTTACTATTGCCTCGTTTGCGCGACGATCCCGATCCAATCCAGGGCCGCGATCCGTGATCGTTCTTGTGTTCTAGGCCAGAGGCCTGGAGTTATCGCGCGCACCTTGCTGGATGGCGGACCGAGTTGCGGCATCCGACCTCGCTGCTCGCGAAGATCGAAAACTGTTTGCTGCGAGCTGCCGGGCGCCCCGAGCGGCGCGGCCCGCGGCCCATCGCGCGCCGGAATAGCGCACAGCGTTTCTGCCGAAGTTTCTATAAGGGTTGTATGCGCCCACGGTGCTGAGATACCCGCCGCCATTCAGGATCGAAGCAATCGAGGGTATCTGCATGAGAACGTAGATGCCGATGACCGTCACCAGCACCAAGGGCAGCACCAGCGACATTTTGCTGTCCATGGTCGCTCCGCCGGACGTGGCGGTGTTCAGCGCCGCATTGACGAGCGAGAAGTAGAAACCGAGAAAGCCGTAGATCAGGATTTGCTGGATCATCAGGAAGGTGGTCAGCGAAAGAAAGCCTTCGCTCATGCGCGAGGACCAGCGGTAAAGCCAAAGGATGATCCATAACGGCGCCAGAGCCAGCGTGATGAACAACATCACCTTGGCGGCGATGATCGCGGCAATGGCAAGCGCTGCGAAGATGATGGCCGACAGCAGGACGAGCAGCGACAGCAGCGCGCCAAAAATGTCATAGAAGGATCCGCTGTAGACCTGATTGGCGACGTCCTGCGCCCCTTGGTACAGATTGTCGATCAGCGCTGGAATTGCCGCCTGGTCGCTAAGCTGATTGCCGGTGGCCCGCGACACGGCGCCGACGATCACCTTACCGACCTCGTCTGGAATGCTTTGTACGAGCTGATAGATCGTTGACGAGAATGTGCCCCATCCGGTCAGCAGCAGATAGATGATGACGGCGCGGCCGAGGCGATAGGCCGCTTCGATTGGCGAAATCGACTCACGCCCGCTCAGGATCGAATAGCCCCACCACACGATATAAAGGGTCAGCATCAGGGTGAAGACGTTGCCCATCGCGTTGCCCAACTGCATATAGACGGTGCGAACGAAGTCCTCGCCGATGTTGTCAATGCCACCGAGGATGCTTGCGGCGAGACCGTTCATGGATCCTCGTCAATGATGCTGGCGAACGGCGTTGAATTGACCGGCTTCAGCGCGCCGCATTCGTCGACGTGGGCATACGCCAGAGGCCCGCACGGCGCTTTCAGTTCGCGATTTGCGCATCCAAAAAGCCCCGCGCCGAGCCCAATCACAACCCATACGCGCAGGACTCGCCTCGACAAGCGCTCAGCCTCCGCTCTTGCCGAATTCCGCGAACGGATTGACGGTGCGCGGGGTCATCATCTTCTGCACTTGGCTCTGGCGAAGAAGATCTCCCTTCAGCTTCTCATTCAGGGCCGCGACCGCGCCGTTCTGGACGCCGATCAGTTCGTTGACGGCGCGCGCGTTTTCCAGCTGCATTCGTGTGTTCTGGTCGACCGAACCCTTGACGTCCTGCGACTGCCCAATCTGCCCGCTCGCTGACTGCAGCGACTGTTGGCGCTGGGTAACGCCCTGCGAAGCCTGCGAGGTCAATGCGCTTAGCAGCGAGGCCACATTGACGCTGCCGCCATAGGCCGTGTTGACGGCGCTGGTCTCCTTGCCGGCAATCTGCTGGAGCTGCTTCACCAGCTGGAGCCCATTGATGACGGCGCCGGCGATTTTCTGGATTTCGGGCGAGAGGCCGCCAAACGAAAGAGCCCCGCCGTTCAGGATCGATCCGAACGACGGCGCCTGGGCAATCGACATGTTGCCGCCAAGGCCCATCTGTCCGATCCCGAGCGAACCGTCACGACTGCCGCTGAGAGCCTGCAGGATCTCCTCGCTCTTTTTCAGGATATCCTTGTTGGAGTCCATGATGGAGTTGGTGTTGTCCGCATTCTTGCGGGCGACATCGAGATTGGCGCCATCAATGACGGCAATCTGTGCGTGGGCCGTGCTTGTCCAAAGCGCCAGACCGGCGGCAATCGCGAATTTCCTCATGTCAGCCTCCTATTGCTGTAGAGATTTGATCACGCTGGCAGCGCCGGCAGGGTCACTGGTGATGATCATCGAGCGACTGTCGGCCGAGTTTGCCCCCGCGTTCTCAAGTGCGCATGGTAGCCACCGGCCGCGATCGATCTTCAACCGTTCCTGTTCCGCCGGATCACAAGAGAACGGGTTTGGAGAGCCGCTCTTCGGCTGTTGCACCAGTTTGGCCGACTGCGATGCCTGAACGTTCTGCAACGATAGAAGTTGGGCCAGCAACGCCGTAAAATCCCCCGCCTGGGCGAGATACTGATTGGTGACATCGGCGTTGATCCCACGAGCTGACGAGTTCTGCTCCCAGGCGTCCTTGTATTCGGTCACCTGGCTAACGTTGCCCGCCAGCGCGTCGATCGCCGCATTGTTGGCGCCGATCTGCGATGAGCTTGCATCAAGGCCACCAGCCGCCTTCCTCACTGTGCCCATGGCCGCGTCCTGGGCCGAGCCGCCTGCGCCGTCGGCCGTTACGATCGAGAATGGTGGCGGCGCGGCGGCCGGAGCCTTGCCGCTCGACACATAGTCGTTGAAGTAACTGTTCCAGCGGCCGACGCCGCCGGCCCACTGGCTTTGCTCGCCTGCGTTCGATCCGTTGTAGAAGGAGGCGAGACAGCTGTAATTCGTCGCTCCGCATTGCTTCACGCCCATTCCGAGATATTTGACGCCGCCTTCGACATTCTGCTCGTTGACGTCGCGGTCAAGCCCCATGGACTTGCCGGTGCCCTTGGTCAGCTGCATGACGCCTTTGACGCCGGTGTGGCTCCCGGCGCATGTGTCGAAGCGCGATTCCTGATAGGCGACGGACAGTGCCAGGCCTTCGGGCACGCCGTACTTTTGTGCATAGTAGCGGATCATCTTCACGTTGCCCGCGTCGCGCTGCAGCGCGTCGGCCGGCGATCGGCGAAACATCTGTGAGCGGTATTTGTTCGAATAGGTGCAGACGACGCTTTTCTTCCTGTCGGTTTCGTCCTTTTTGGCCTCATCCGACTTCGTGCTGTGCTGTTCGTCCTCTTGCCGCTTGTCGAGGTTCGGCCCGTCGATCACCGCGATCTGAGCGACCGCCACGCTCATGCTTTCCGCCGTCGCGAGAGCCACGGCCAGACAAGCGCTGCTAAGCCGCTTCGTCATGCTCGTTCTCCCATCCGCAGAAGTATGGCAGCCACATCTCCGGCTCATCACCGAAGGTTTCCCGGAGCCGTGCGCATTCCTTTCTGTTGGCTTCGTTCGAGGACAAGACCTTGATGAGATCGGGCATCGCCGACAAATCGAGTTTGGCGACGATCGAGTCGCTGTCGTGCTTGACGAGGAAGGTGCGCGTCTCCTTCGCGGTTCTGCGCACGAACTCGAATTCCTTCGCTGTCAGCAAGAAGCGCTCCATGTAGGATTCCTTGCTCGCCTTCGGGTTGGGGAAGAAAATGTTCGTCTTCGTTTGCTCGATCAGCGACGACGATATGGAGGAATTGACGACGTCTTCCGCCGTCTGCGTGCCAAAGCCGACCACGCCGTTGCGGCGACGAATGGTCTTCAGTGTTTCGTTGATGAAGGCGGCGAAAACCTCGTCGTCCAGCAGCTTCCAGCCTTCATCGAGGAAGAGCATGATCGGCGAGCCGTCGATGAGGTCCTCAAGACGGTGGAAGATGTAGAGCAACGCCGCCGAACGCAGCTTTCGGTCACCCAGGATCCTGGTCATGTCGAAGCCGACGACGGGTTTCGAGAAATCGACCAGATCGACGGGATTGTTGAAAAGCCAGCCTTTGTCCTTCGGGTCGAGCCAGGGCTGTATCCGCGCGGCCAGATCGTTCATGCCGGGCATGAGCGAGCCGCGCAGCACTTCCGGCAGCAGGTCGAAGGTCCGCTGTTCGCGCGGAATCTTGTAGATCATGTCGACGGCGGCGTTGATGACGCGCATCTCCGCCACGTCCAGCGTGCCGCCTTCCGGCGTCAGAATGTAGATGAGCAAATCTTCAAGGAAAGAACGGTTTTCTGCGGTGTCATCGAGCTGCAATGGCGCGAACCCGGTCGGCTGGGAAGGTTCCATCACCTCGTAGCGACCGCCAAGCGCTCGAACGAAAATTTCAGCACCGCGCATATAGTCGAAATAGACACATCGCGGCCGCGGCATGATGCGCATGGCCTGCGCCATCAGGAACGAAAGCACCACGGTCTTGCCCGAGCCGGTCGGGCCGAACACCGTGAAGTGCCCGACATCGTGAACGTGGAAATTGAAATAGTAGGCCGTCTGGCTGGTCGTTTCGAGCAAAGCGATGGGCCGTTTCCAATGCAGCCGCTCACGTTGCCCGGACGGGAAATTGTGTCCTGAAAAAAGGCCGGCGAAGTTAAGCGACGAGATCAACGCACGTCGCGCGATGTAGCTGAAATTTCCCGGCAACTGCGCCCAGAAGGCCAGTTCCGTGTTCAGTGTCTCGCGAACCGGCACGATCGACATGCGCGAAAGCTCGGCCGTGATGTCGGATAGCGCACGGTTGAGCCCGGTCATGTCCGGTGCCAAGGCCATGACGCTCATGTGATGTTGCCCGAAGACGACTTCGCCGCCGGCCAGCTTGTCGGCGCCGTCGTGGACGGACTCCTCGACCGTCGTGCCCGCCTCGTCGGAACCCTCGACCTGGTTCGCGATGGTGTTGATCCTGCGCATCGCGGTTACCCGGTCTTCGATCGCGAAACTCTGCGTCAGGACAAACTCATGTGGCAGGCGCAACAGACCGTCCAACGAGCCCGGAGCGGTGAACGGTGGGTATTCCTTGATCGATACCATGGCGCCGAGCTTGGCGGCGTCCGGCCCGCGAAGCTCCAGCGCGGATTTGCCGAAAAACAGCTGTCGTGTCGCCAGCACATCGCCAAGGCTCATGCGCGGCAAAGGCATTTCCACGTCGACGCCGCCGGCGAGGATCTTCGCCAAAAATTCCGCCGGCTCGGAAAAGAAGCTGTCGCGGCGCTTCACGACGCCGAGAAGACGCGCACCATAAGCCGTGAAATCCTTGACGACGCCGTCGAGCACGTCACGCAATTCGGCCATCGCCTCTTCGCGGGTTTCTTCGCCCGCGGTACTGATGCGGAACGCATTGAGCGCCTTGTCCACCCAGCCGACGCGGCCGACCATCGGTCGGCGTATGACCGCCAGATACGCCTCGTTGACGAAAAGGTTTTTCGCCCCAAGCTCATCCATGTAGCGGGCGTCGAGCTCGGCCACGAAAGGATTGTCAAAGTCGCCTTCGATCTCAGGCGTCACGTGGCGGCGGATGATCGTCGTGTAGACCGCAAAGCGAGACGTCGAGAGATTGCGGAACGTCGTGTTGCGGTTGAACATTCGGCTGTTCAGCTCGGCCTGGTCCATCGTCTGGAACGGCAGGCCACTAAGCTGGATGACGCCGACAAGAAAGCCGCTCTTCGTCACGATCAGATTGTCATCGGCATGGCGAAGGTAAGGGATGTGCATCGCCGCGGGCTTTTCGCGGCGGCGCTCACGGCCAAATTTCAGGTCGGCATCGAGGCTCATGGCGAATAGCTCCTCGCCCCCCAGAAAGTAAGGTTCGCCACCGCTCCGCGTTTGGAGACGCGCCGCTCGAAAATATGAAACATGTAGGGGTCGCGCTGGCACAGATATGCGCTGACCAGATGCACTACGCCGAACACGCCAAGGCCGAGCATGAAGCTGCTCGTGGCGATAAAACCGATCACCGCCAGGATGCCGTTCAGGGCAAAAACCTCATATCGCACCCCCATTTCATCGGGGGGCGTGTCAGTGGCAGGCTGACCGGCTCGACATAGACTTCCTCGTCGTCCATGTCTCAGCTGCCTCCAGCGGTCGCGCGAACCGCATCCACCAGTTGGGCAGCGCCGAAGATCAGAGCGATGCCAATGATGATGGAAAAAGCCATCATCCACGCCAGCCGGCCCGTCATGGCGAGGAAGCCGAGAAAACAGACCGCGATGATGGCGAATGAGCGCGCGATGTTGCCCTGCAGAACTCCGACGAACCACTCCAGCACGTTTTCGACTGGCGCCGCCGACTGGGCATACGCAGTGGCTGGCGCGAGAGCTATTCCGACCGCAGAGGCCAAGGCCAGTTTCAGGGCAAATTTGCCCGCTTTCCTGTATTCCACCCTTGGCTCCTTTCAGTTGCCGAGATCCATGACATGACCATCCTGCCAAGCGTCCTCGCTTGCTGGCGGAGCGGCCGCGAGCGTCTCGGATTTGGTCAGGGCGGACTTCTTCACCACACCGCCGAACTTCCAGCGGTTCAGTATTTTCACGATGTATTCCGCCGTCTCCGGATTCACCGGAATGCCCTGCGCCTTGTAGACGCTGTTGGGCCCGGAGTTGTATGCCGCCAGCATCAGCAGCGGATCCCCGAATTCGTCATAGAGTGACTTCAGGTAGCGAAGGCCAGCCCGGACATTTGCCTGTGTATCGCAACGGTCGCTGACCCCTAGATCGGCCGCCGTGCCCGGCATCAGCTGCATGATTCCCAGGGCTCCGGCTTTTGAGGGACCCTGACTGGCGCCGAGATCGCTTTCGGCCCATGCAATTGTCTCGGCCAGATCGGCGTCGAAGCCTTCCTCTTGCGCGATTGAACGCACAAGTCGGGAGACCTCGGTCCGATTTACGGTCTTACACTCCCCCGGCCTTTGCGCCCCGGCCGCGGCAAGGGCTTGCGCCGGCGTTGCAAAGGCGATTGCCA
Source organism: Mesorhizobium sp. M0217 (assembly GCF_040321955.1). Classification (NCBI taxonomy): domain Bacteria; kingdom Pseudomonadati; phylum Pseudomonadota; class Alphaproteobacteria; order Hyphomicrobiales; family Phyllobacteriaceae; genus Mesorhizobium; species Mesorhizobium sp. M0217. Next base: position 48,375 of record NZ_JAMYSN010000024.1, read on the forward strand.
CGCGGTCTGATGCCAGGTCCCGGCCGTGCGCTTCCAAGGGCATTGTAGCGGCACACAGGGTGAGCAGGAGAGCGAATCGAGTGTTCATACTGTCGCCAAAATTTAACACTTTACTATGGCTACACGCAGCCCTAGTAAAGTGTCAACACGATATCGATCACAAGGACGGGTTTCGATGAAACAGACGGCTCTTTGCACGGTCTTGCTGCTCCAGGGCACCGTGGCTTATGCTGCCGGCGCCGACGCCCCGAGCGCCTTCGCGCAACCCTCGGAGCACTACCTGCTCCAGTTTGCCAAGCCGGGCGAAAAGGTTTTCGTCTATGAGCGCTACGATGCGAAAGGCGCGCTCTTTCAGCGCGATGCGGCCGCTCTCATGGGTCCAGTAAAAGTGCCGTCGGCGACCGAGCGCGTCGTCAACGGCGTCACGTACCGGCTGCGCGGCCTTGCGGCCTGCCCAAAACCGAAGATTACGTACAAGACGCAGCAATGGGACTGCACGAAAGCCGCGCAGGACTACGAAGAGGCAATCTACAACGATCGTGCATCCGTCGTGCTTTGCAAAACACTTGTGCTGCAAAGCAGGAAGGGCGAACCCGACGCCGTGTCGTGTTTTTCTCTCGTGGGTGCGGGTAACGCAAACGACCCGTACAACGTCGCCTACGACGATGACGAAATGGTTTTTTTCGACATGGCGGCGATCGGACGCAACAAGGACGGCAAGTCGCTGCGCCCCGATCTCGAGCATTCCGCCGACCTCGGTGGCCAGTTCCAGAAATGAAACAGGCGAGCTTTGCAGTGCTGGCCGCATTCTCGGTATCCGCACCGGCGCAGGCGCAGGATGCCCCCGATACTGCAGTTCCAACGCCCTTGGCGGTATCGAAGTCAGCTCAACTGCTGACCGGAGATACCTGGCGTGACGGAAATCGCCTTTTCCGCCTCTATGGCGTCCAGTCATGTCTTCGAGGCACGTCAGCCGAAGAGCCAAATGGGAACAAAATCGATTGTGGGAACACCTCGCTGGCGCATCTGGCAGCCCTGTTCGATAGCGCCGCGGTTTCATGCCAGCCAATCGGCTACGCCCTCGACAAGGCGGTTTTCGTCGTGTGCGGTGCGCAGCTGAATGGCGAAACAATCGACGTCGGCACAGCGCTCATAGCGACCGGATATGCGTTTGCCGCAACGACAGCGAAGGGGAAAGCCGTCAATGAGAACTACCTCGTCGCGGAAATCAACGCTAAGATGAAACGTGCGGGTTTGTGGGGCACGACGTTTCAGCATTCTATTCAGTTGCTGCTAAATAAGGGGTCGGAGAGACAACAATGAAGCACGACGATGAGGCGCACAAATATTACTATCCCGTGGAAGTACGCGGTGACGGCGCTATTGGCGGAGCCGCTGCGTTCATAGTGATCATATTGGTGCCTGCGGGGCTCTATGCCGCCTGGAATACCGTGGCCTCATGGATTTCAGCGCTCTTCTCCTAGAACTGCAGTTTCGCGAAAGAACCAAGCAACGCGCGAAAATCGTCGACATCAAGCTCGCACCAGTCGTTCCCCAACAACTGCCGGAAATAGGCTGCCTTCATTTTCAACTCAACCACATCGGCCACCGGCGCAGCGGCCGCGCGCCGACGCGCGATAGCCTCTTCCGCCATCACCGAATCCAATCGCCGGCCGATCAGGGTCGCATCCGGCCCTTCGGCCCTCATCCATCTCCTGCCGAGACGTTCAACCATGGCGACTGCATGACGATGTGCCGCGAGCAGATTCGCGACCCCATCGGCCTCCTCCATCACTCCGTTATTACAGACCACTTGAACGGGCATCGACCGGCTCCATGCGCATGACAATCGTAAATGATACCTAGGGAGGCGAGAAAAATAGGGGTTCACCCCCCCGCTTCTCAGGCTCCCGAAGCCCTGGCTTCCCCAATGTTCGCTCATGAGGTCACACTCTGCCAACAGACGGACGTTTCAGTTGGCCGGCGGTTTGCGAAGCATCTTCCACGCAACAAAACGTGTTCTGCCTCTCCGGCGGTCACCCGTCATCGGTCTCTCCGTGCCAGCCAGAATCGATCCAGTTGATAAAATCGTTGATTGAGGACGAAGGCACGATAGGATACGAAGCCTAGCGAAACAGAACGAACATAGAGCCTATAAGTTGTTGTTTAAGAACGGAAAGTTATTTCTCCCTCCGCCGAGAGACGGAAGTGATTTCAAAGAATTATTCAAACGACTGGCGGCGGCGGGAGCGGGTCGACTGTTGGACAAAGACGGGTTTCCTGCTGGCCCGTGGACGCCCGAACTCCTTGCAGAGGCGATTTCACTGATTGATTCCAACCGGGTTGGTGTCGATCTGCGAACGGTGCAACTTTGGTTTCAAGAGAACGAGAAGGGAATTAGCACTGCCAACATTCGTTGGCTGGCGAGGATTTTTGGATGCGATGATCCGGTCGCAACTAGCGAATGGCAGATGGAGCTGGGTGAGGCGCAATCGCGGTTATCAGCCAAGAGACGAGAATGGAAGAGAGCCACCAGCAGCGTTGCACACGAGATTCCAGGTACAGCACTGACTGCGAGCTTCGAGACAGACTTCCCAGCAGAGCCGACCCGCGATACTGACGCCAAGGGGCCGAGGCGACGTTTTAACTTGGCGAGGAAATCGGAGGCGCTTTTTAGTCACGGATCTCCCCTGAATTTACCGGCGTCGGTGTTTGCCGGCATGACCGCTCTCGGCTTTTTGTCGTACATCATTGGTATCCACAACGTCACCTACGAGCGAGCGGACGGGCTCGTTAAGCAGGTTGGATTCCTTTGGGCCGCAAATTGGACACTCGACTTTATGGTGTTCTTACCGCTGTTTTTCTTCTTCGTTATGGAGTTGCTGGTCTCCTGGAAAAATGAGGACCGCAGAAAGCTCGCAGCGCTATGCGGTGAAGTGGAAAGCGACGACGCCTGGTTGCGCAACGTTGACGCTTCCTCGTACACATATTGGTCGGTTTTTGTGATTTGCTTGCTATTCGCGGGTCTTTTTCAATGGATCGGCGTATCCCTGATCCCGTTGATGAAGGGCGGTGGCAACTATGCTTTGGATTGGGGAAAAATAGCTCTTGTGCGTCCTGATGTCATATCTGTTCCCGAAACAATCGTTTTTACGGGGATCGCTTACCTGTACATGTGTCTGGTGTTTTATCTTTTCTTCGCAGGCCTCATTTTGCTCTATACGGTTGTTCATGATCTTTGGAGAATTGGAGACGGATTGAAGAAGCTGCCGCATGTTGATCATCAGCAAGAGCTCAATGAAGCCGGCCTCACAGTGATGCGAGGGGTCTTTCGGTGTACTATTTTGGGGGTTCTGGTCGCCATATGGATGAAGGTCCAAAGCTCTTATCTGGCATCCAGTGGTGAGAATATAGTGTCGTGGTTGGTCGGCGATATGTCTTCGATGTTCCACGGTCGCGTCGATGTGGGCACCGGGTTCCGCTATCGTATGCCGACGCATTACAGCAGCCTTCTTATCGTTATCTCGACCTGTTTTGTATTTTTGTATGGGTCCATCCGATTAGTTGTCGGAGGTCGATTTCATGCGCCTTTGTGGAAGATGTCGGCGGTAGTGGGGTTACTTGTTGTCAGCTACTTGTTGATCGACGCGTTTGCTGGCTTTTCAACCCTTTTGGTCATTTCAGTGCTAGTCGCACTATACGGTCTATTCGATCCAGGATTAGGCCGCTGGCGAGCGAGCGAGTTAGGAAACGATCAGCGTGTTTCATAGTTGGCTCGATCGTTGGGACGAACGCCGGGCCCTTCGCGGTGAGGAAGGGAAGAAACCATCGGATTTCGCCCTTGACGCGGAACGCGCCTTTCCAGGTGCGAAGAAGATAACAAGTATCGAGGAATTCTGTGCCCTTGCCGACCAGGCCATGGCTGATCCAGCCTTTTTCGATGATCCGAATGTGAGTGATCAGGGGTTTGAAAGACTAGATGGGTGGCTCAAATTTCCATCGAACATTTCTACTGATATCGAACAGAACAATGTCGTCTCGGCGAAAATCACAAAAAGCGGTTCGTTCGATCAGGCGATGGTGATTTTTCACCATTGGAATGCAAGTGGCCGGAATCGTCAGATTGCCAGCTTTTTCTCACAGCGTGGCATCACGGTGGTCGAGATTGCTATGCCTTATCATTTCGAACGCAGCCGTCCCGGCTCTGTGCACGCCGACTATATGCTTAGCCCTAATCTCGGTCGAACGATCCAATCTGTAAGGCAGGCAGTGTTGGATGGGCGAAAACTCATATGTTGGTTGAAAAGCGAAGGCTATCGAGAGATTTCGGTTTTCGGAATGAGCTTAGGTTCCTGGGTAGCGGCCATAGTCGCGGCACACGACTTGGCTGTGTCAAAAGCCTCGTTGTTTCTGACGGCGGGGAGTCTAGCGGATATGGTTTGGACGGGTCGCGCGACACGATCGATACGCGCCAGCCTTGAGCCTGAGATTGAGCTGACCGATCTCAGAAGGGCCTGGAGTCCACTTAACTTGGAGAATTACGCGCATAGTTTGGCACGGCCTGATCTCGATCTTCATGTTGTGTTGGCTAAGAGAGACAAAGTGGTTTTGCCAGAGCTATCGGAGAGGTTCATGCAGAGGCTGAAGGACGCCGGAGCTAGGCCAAATATTTTGAAATTAAACTGTGGTCACTACTCGCTCGCCATGCCGCCTTACATTTTGTTGGCCGGTTTGAGCTTGAAGCGGTTTCTGTCGCGTGCTGACAAGTCGGCCCGGCGAGCATGAGTTTGGCTTTGGCCGGTCAGCTCACCAGCAAATTCTCTGGTAGGCATCCCGACACGAAGTGATGAATGTGGGGTCGCCCCCTACCGAAGCCGACCCCTGGAAGTGGCCGACAAAGGCGCAGGCATGACACCGGCAGTCGAAAAGGCCACGACACCCTTCTTCTCTACGGCGCCGGCAGGTTTGACGGCTTGTTCTCATCTGGTGCGACCGTCAAGGGAAAGCTCTTCATCAGCAGCATTCCCGGCGCCGGCACAACAGCCGCGGCGGGGGGGGCGCTAATTTTCCGCCGGGCCTGACCGGCAGGGCATAGGAGCGGCGCGCCTGCGCTGGGACGAATTATAGGCCCTTTAGGAACACTCGTGGGGCGCTAGGTGTCGGCTCTGCCAGGCGGGAACTTTTCGGAAAAGAGGAAGGTCGCTGGATCAAGTTTCAACGCCTTGGCGATCGCCGCAATCGTGTCCACGCTGATATTGCCGCTCGCCCGTTCCAGTTTCGTGAAGGTCGCCTCCGCCACGCCGATGAGGTCGGCCATCTCATAGCGGTGCAAAGCACGTCTTTGCCGCTCAAAATCGATGATGTGAGCCAGCCGCCTGCGGATCGCATTGTCGTCCAACCGATGCGCCCATTCCGGAACTTTCTTACCGCCGGCGAGCAGTCCTGCAAAAGACAATTGCAAGCCGCTTGCCATGACCTGCAGCGTCGTCAATGTGACATTATTTTTCTGACGCACAGTCTGAATGTAGGTTCGATAGGCCAGTTTTTCGCCTTCGGCGGTCCGAAACAGTTCGGCCATGTGCATATGGGATAGGCCGCGTCTGGCTCTCTCCCGCTCAAGCGTCATGGCAATGTTGGCGCGCAACGGGTTGTTCACCACGCCTCCGTCATCTCGTTTCATAAATCGATGTAGTCGCACAAACCTGCCTTTTCGACCTGTCCTTTTTCGCGCGGATCACCCATAGTAAACTGTCAAATCTGCAGCGAGGAAAAGGCTATGACCATACTCAAATTTCTACTGGGGGGTGCCGTCGGCATCGCGGGCGCCGCAGCTCTTCCATCCCAATCAAAAGCGTCGGAATGGGGCTGTCAGGTCCTCCTATGTCTTTCCGGCGACTGGCAAGGCACCCCCTCGTGCCACCCGCCAATTTATAAGTTGATTGCGGCGATGGAAGCCCCGGGTTTCAATTGGCCGACCTGTCCGCAAGCCAACTCAAGCGCGGCGAGATTTGAGAAGTATGAGGATTGTCCGTCTGGCTGGCAAGCAGTTGGCAGCTCCGAATCCGATCGGCCGGGCTTAGGTCAAGAACGGGACATCTGCCGCCTCGCGGCTGATAGGCTCTCCTTGCCCGTCGTTTTCAAAAACAGCGCCCTCGGCGGGCATCATGGAGACGGATCACGTCAGGTCCAAATCGAAATCCACGGCAAGGCGGTTGCGGCGACAATCCAGACTGCGGGGAACGATCGAGGACGTTCCATTGGTAATGGCCCGACTTACTACACCATCCCTCGACCGATGCGCGGAAAGCCCTGGTTCATCGAGTATGATGACGCGAACGGCGTGCGCCAGAAAAGCTGGTTCAATCTTAAAATGCCATAAGCCAGGCCATCACGTAGGACGAGGACTATGAGGGCCACAATTCAGGGAGGTTTGTAGTGTTCAAGGCGCTTCTGCTATCCACAATGATTATGAACACAGGCGCAGTGTTGACGGCGGCTGGTCAGAGCGATAAGCCGCGATCAAGTGTGGACAATCCTATGTGGCCCGCTTCACTGAAATGGGACTGCAAGACCGCTGCCAAAATCGTGTGCGAGCGTGATGGCAGTTGCTCGGTGGCTGAGGACAACACTGGGTTTGTGCTGAACTACGGCAGCAACGAAGCTGAGTTTCGGGCCAGCAATGTCAGGATCAAACGCCACTATCAACAGACCGTGCAGGGGAGCCCTTTGCAGCAGGAAGTTAAAGTTGAACTGGCCGACAATCGCGTTCTTTGGCTGACGGCCGTGGATGCCAGCCGCACTTATTCGCAAGCGTGGGTCGGCGCACTGAGCGAGTTGAAGGGTGGCGCGGTACTGATGGAATCCGAGGGAGTCTATTGCATGCCGCACAAGTGAGTGCGCCGAGAGGGAGGCGAGCGGCCGATGTGGTCTGACTTGGGACGCCGGCGGCTCGGAAGTAGTTCGAGTACTCACACCCAGTTGTAATGAGTCGATGAGGCCGTGTTGATTGACATCGATCTTGTCGAACCCAGACTGAGAGTAAGCAACACAGCACCCTCACTGGTCGATTGCGTCTCGATTATAGTCAATAAAACTTGCAGTAAGCGCAACTCATCCTTTGCGACAGGAAGAGATGCTGACTTTTAATGATGAAAGTCGCGTAATCTATCTTATGGAACTTGCAATATTACTATATCAAAGCTCGGATAGCGACGGACCACTTCACAAGTTATGGAAAGCCGATAAAGGCAGCAGCGTGAGACAGTTGGCGCGCTCGTCCAGGGGCGCCAGTATTCCCTGGCCGTTCGCCGATGACGAGCCTCACTGTCCCTGTCGCGTCAAAACGCTCTGTTTTGCGTGGGCGCACGGCCGCCGCCATCGGCGACGAACACAGCACCGGTGACGAAGGAAGCGGCATCGGAAGCAAGAACAGGCAGCAGTTGGCGATCTCGGCCGGCTCGGCGACACGCCTAAGCGAAGCCGTGCGCATAGGCGAGCGAGCGGGTGTAGGAGACGAGTGCTGCCCTACTGGCCGAATAGGCGGCATTCTGGCCGCTGTCATCGGAGGCGCCGGCGGAACCGATGTTGAAGATCGCGCCGCCGCGCCTTTTTATGAGCGGCAGTGCGGCGCGGCAGACCATTATGGCGCCCGTCCCATTGACAGCGAAACTGCGCGCCCAGGTTTCATCGCTCAGGCTCTCCGGCTCGTCAAGGATCATCACCCCGGCGGCGTTGACGACGATGTCGAGACACCCGCGGCAGGCGGCGATGGCGCGCGCGACAACATCTGCCCTGGTAAATCGCGCTCCAAAATGCCCGGCAGATAAGCGCTCGACAGGCGCACGCCGCTCATCACGTTGACATCGAACCAGACGTTCCCAGCCCGCATGATCGCCGGCTGGAAGCTAGCCTCGGCGCGCTTTCTGTTGCGCACGACGCGTATCATCACGTTAACCGAGGAATCCGGGGTCAATTACATGCCGCGCTGAGAATCTTGCAGGATCCGAACGAACCCGATCAGGAAGGGTCTGCGGTTCGCGATCGCGACTTGACTCATTATTTGAACGCGTTTAATAAACGCGTTACCGGAGGGTCAAAATGCCTCGACTGCCCATGACAGAAACAGAATTGTCGAATACGCGCGCTGCTATTCTCACGCAGGCGGCGAAGATCGTTGGACACTCTGGTATTGCAGGGTTGTCGATGCGGCGATTGGCAGCGACCCTGAAACTGACCCCTGGAGCCATCTATCGCTATTTTCCAAGCAAGCAGGATTTGCTCTGGACCTTCTGGCAAGATGCCCTTGCAGACCTCAGGTCTACGTTCGCGGAAATCGACTCTTCCACCGATGACCCGCTGCTCGCCATCCGAACCATGCTTAGGGCCTATGCGGATTTCGGCCTGGCCGATCGCGACAGGTTCCGGCTGCTGTTTCTGGAGAATGATCAAGGCCTTACGAATGGGCTTGAGCACGACGAAGCGGCGCTCGCGCCCTACGCAAACCTGCGCAGGCGGGTGGCACAAGCAATATCGATGAAAACGATGGTCGAGCGGGATATCGAACGGACGACGCAGATGCTTTGGGCCTGCGTGCACGGCGCCATAACCCTGACTGCGACCATCAATGAAGTCGATTTCGGTAACGTCGACCAACTGATCGACGCGACGATCGACACAGTCATGCGCGGCCTCGCGGCCTAGGAGACAACAGAAATGCGAAAAATTATGCTGGGGGTCGTCCTCTTGGCGGCCATGCTTTCAGCGTGCTCGGAAGAGCCGACCGCAACGGCGCAAGTGCGACCAATTCGATCGGCCGTGGCCGAAGCGAAGGACCTGGGCGAGACCATCATGCAGACCGGCGAAGTCCGGCCGCGTCTTGAGACGGCAATGAGCTTCAGACTGAATGGACAGTTGACCTATCGCGCCGAAACCGGTTCGACCGTGCGTGCGGGAGACATCGTGGCAGCGGTAGACAAAACACCGTCCAACAACAACCTTTTGACTGCGACAGCTGAGCAAGCTTCGGCAAAATCAGCAGTCGCCCTTGCAGAAATGACCGCTGAGCGCAGTCAGGATCTCTTTGCCAAGAATGTGACGTCCAAGGCGCAGATGCAGGAAACGCAGGCCAATTTGGAAGCCGCACAGGCCCGACTCGAGGTCGCGGCCGCTACGCTCGCCAGTGCGAAAGAAACGCTATCCTACACGGAATTGAAGGCTCAGCGCGACGGCATCATCTCTTCCGTTGCAGCCAATGAGGGCCAAGTCGTGAACGCCGGTCAGGTGGTTGTGACGCTCATATCCAAAGAGGAACGCGACGCGGTCTTCGATATTCCCGAGCGCTTGCTTGCCTTGAAATCCAGCGACCCTGTCGTCGACGTCAGCCTGATTTCCAACCCTGACATAGACGCCAGGGGTCGAGTGCGCGAAATCACGCCGGCTGCGGATGCAAGCACGCGAACGTTCCGGGTTAAAGTCGCGCTGGACGGCGCGAGCAATGAGATGCCGTTTGGCTCCGCCGTTCTTGGCAAGATCGTTCTGTCGCCCAAAAAGCTGTTTCAACTGCCGGCCTCGGCATTGACCAATGATGGAGGCGCCAGCGCCGTCTTCGTCTATGATCGAGCAACGGGCAAGTTGCAGTACCGAAAGGTGCATTTGGAACGCTTCGACGACAACGACCTCTTGATCTCCGCCGGGCTCTCCAATGGTGATATCGTGGCTACGGCCGGTGTCAGCAAACTGCGTGATGGCGAAGTCGTGACGCTCGAAGGCGAGGCGGGCAAATGACCGGAATGAAAGTCCCGCCACGCCAAGGCTTTAACCTGTCCGCTTGGACGCTCAAACATCAATCGCTCGTCATCTTTTTGATGCTCGCCACCTTCGTCGGCGGCATCTGGAGCTATCAGCGGCTCTCCCGCAACGAGGACCCGCCCTTCACGATCAAGACCATGGTCGTTTCGGCAATGTGGCCTGGGGCGAGCACCACAGACACGGTTAATCTTCTGACAGACCCGCTGGAGAAGAAACTGTCCGAGACGCCGCATGTCGATTTTACCCAAAGTTACTCTCGAGCCGGCCAGTCGGTGATTTTCGTCAATCTTCGTGACGACACGCCGCCCGCCAAGGTCGACGAAATCTGGTACACGGTCCGCAAGAAAATCTCCGACACGGCACCGACCTTACCCGCAGGCGTGCAGGGCCCATTTTTCGACGATGAGTTCGGCGATACTTTTGGAAGTATCTACGCTTTTAAGGCGGAGGGTTTTTCGCAAGGCGAGCTTCGCGACCGAGTGGATGCGATCCGCGCCGAGGTCCTGTCACTGCCCAGTATAGGCAAGGTGAATGTCCTTGGTGTTCAGGACGAACAGATCGTCATCGAATTCTCGTCCAGCAAACTGGCTGCGTTGGGCATCGATCCGTCCGCGGCTGTCGAAGCGATCCGTGCCCAGAATGCTGTTGCTCCAACTGGAGTGGTGCGAACTGCGGACGAAAAGATCTCCATGCGCGTCAGTGGTGCTTTCGTATCGGAAAAGAGCCTCCACGACCTGACGTTCAGGGCTGACGGCCGCTACGTCAGGCTTGAGGATGTTGCCAGTGTTTCGCGCGAGCCGATCGACCCTCCCGCGCCCACCGTGCGGGTGAACGGCGAACCGGTCATGGCCCTGGCGGTTTCCATGTCTGAGGGCGGTAATCTTCTCGAATTCGGCAAGGCTCTGAAGGAGAAGATGGTGTCGATCGCCGGCGCATTGCCGCACGGGATCGAAATGACGCAGGTGGCCGATCAGTCCAGCGTGGTCAAGGATGCGGTGAGCGGCTTCGTCAAGGTCTTGGTCGAGGCGATCTTGATCGTGCTGGCGGTATCCTTTGTCTCGCTGGGCACCAGGGCGGGCTTGGTCATCACCGCATCCATCCCTCTTGTGCTGGCGATGACGTTCTTCGGCATGGACATTGCCGGAATCGGCCTTCAACGTATTTCGCTTGGCGCCCTCATCATTGCGCTGGGTCTTCTTGTCGACGATGCGATGATCACGGTCGAGACGATGGTATCGTGTTTGGAAAACGGCAAGGAAAAATCAGTTGCGGCAAGCCATGCCTATGAAACGACCGCCTTTCCAATGCTGACTGGAACGCTGGTCATGATCGCCGGATTCATTCCTGTCGGTTTCGCGGCGTCGAGCGCGGGTGAGTATACCTTCTCGCTATTCATGGTGGTCCTGATAGCGCTTTCTTCGTCTTGGATTGTGGCGGTATTCTTTTCACCGATCATTGGGACTTGGATCCTATCAACAAGCCTGGCGGCCGGCCGCCACGAAAGCGGGACCGTCATGTCGGCCTTTCGCAAATTTCTGAACTGCTCGCTATCACATCGATGGATAACATTGGCCTTCGCCTTGAGCGCGCTGTCCATGTCGATAGTCGGGACAACCCGTCTCGAGCAGCAGTTTTTTCCAGCATCCGATCGCCCCGAACTGCTTGTGAGCCTGACATTGCCGCAAAACGCCTCGCGCGAAGCGACGGACAGGCGCGCGCGTCAGCTGGAGGCACTTCTCAAAAGCGATCAGGATATTGATCATTTCACAACCTATGTCGGCTCCGGATCGGTTCGCTTCTATCTCCCAATGGACCTGCTGCTCGAAAACGACAATGTGTCCGAAACGGTGGTTGTCGCCAAAAGTGTCGAGCAACGCGACGCAGTCCGGGCGCGCCTCGAAGCAGCGCTGGGCAGGGACTTCTCGGATGTGATCACCAGGGTTTCGCCTCTCGAACTCGGACCGCCGGTCGGCTGGCCTCTGAAGTTCAGGGTTACCGGTCCCGACTACGAAGAAGTCCGGGAGCTCGCCTTGAAGGTCGCCAGTATTGTCGGAGACGACCCGCAGAGCCGCGATGTCAACCTCACCGCAGGTGAGCCACAACGCAGCGTGAGAGTCGTCGTCAATCAGATCGAGGCGCAGGCTCTCGGTATGAGTTCGGAGTCTGTCGCAAGCGAGATAGCCTCGATCTTCTCGGGGACTACGGTGACGGCGGTTCGCGACAAGAACAGGCTTGTTGATGTTGTCGTCAAGGGTATCCAGGCAGACCGGACGTCGGTCGCAACGATTGGCAATCTCCAGCTGCGAACCGGTGATGGAAAGTCCGTTCCGCTGCGCCAGGTCGCAGCCGTCACGTATGGCATGGAGGATCCGATCATTTGGCGCCGGCAAGGCAAGCCGATGGTTGTCGTTCAGGCGGATGTCGCCAAGGGCGTCCAGGCAGCGACTGTAGCGAGGGAAGTCGACGCAAACTTGCAAACGCTCCGGTCTCACCTGCCGACCGGCTATTCGATTGTGGCTGGCGGTATTACCGAGGAGGCAGAGAAGGGGAACTCGTCGGTTTTCGCCGTCGTACCGATCATGCTGCTCGTGATTGTGGCGCTGCTGATGGTTCAGCTCCAGAGCTTCTCACGCATGGCCGTTGCAATGCTGATGGCTCCCTTCGGACTTATTGGTGTCGTTGCAGCGATGCTGCCTACGAACACGCCGATGGGATTCGTTGCGCAGCTCGGCGTGATAGCGCTGTCGGGCATGATTATTCGCAACGCGGTAATCCTCATCCAGGAAGTCGATCAGAACGTCGCGCTCGGCCAATCGCCCGACCAGGCCATTGTAGCCGCAGCCCTACACCGAGCTCGTCCCATCGTACTGACCGCATGCGCCGCGATTCTGGGCATGATTCCGATCGCCACCGAGATCTTCTGGGGGCCGATGGCTTACGCAATCATCGGGGGACTTGCAGGCGCTACCGTTCTCACGCTGACGCTCTTGCCCTGCATGATGCTTTGGCTGCTCACGATCGAAAGTCGCGGCGCGCGGGATGTTCCCGCAGAAGTCACGACAGGAGAGACGGTTCTGAACGGTGTGTAGCCAGAGCCTGCCAGGCGCACTTGGTTGGCGCTGTCTTACATGTCTCGTGGCGAGGAATAAGATACGTTCGGACTGTCGATCTTTTGACCGTCGTCAGCAAATGTTTACATTGGCCGACTTCACACTCCATCGGGCGACCCGATCGGCTGGAGCAAATAGAGGGTTCATCGTTCATCCGCTTGCGAAATGAAAGACCAGTAGAATGCCAACTGGAAACTCGACATACCGTCGATATCCGATTTGATCGGGCTTATGGCAACAGCCGGGGTTTGGCGCCCTGGCGCGGAAGGAAGTCGGCCCCCACGCAGGCCGCAATTGCCGCAGGGTCAGCAAGGCCGCTAGTTTCGAGCACGATCTGTTCGACCGACGGCGAGAGCCCATCCTGTTCATTACAGATTCCGCGCAGCACGGCCAGAAGCGCATCCTTGTGCCGACAGCCTGTCTCTAACCGGGTTAGCAATTGCCCGCGATGGCTTTTCCCAATCCAGCATAATATGCCAAATCAAAGCCCCCTTTTCGGCAGAGCATGCCATCTGAGTGCATGGATTCTACGGCGATTGGTTGTTGATTCAGCGCAGGATGCCAGAGTTCGAACTGTATACGAGCCCAGATGGGCGCCTCAGCGCCTGAAAGGGTAGACAAGCGCTTCGCCTGAACTCAGCTTGAAATAAATGCACTTTTATAGGGCCGTGCCGCACTTCACGATTGGAACGCAGTCAATTGCGAGCATCATCCCGAGCAATGCGTCTCGTTTACACAGTGAAGGTCAGCGCGTCCACTTAGCGCCAGCTTGTCTCATCCAACCAGGACCCTACGCCATGAAACTGACAGACTTCAAAGCCCTAACCTTTGACTGCTACGGCACTCTGATCGATTGGGAATCGGGCATGTTCGAGGGCCTTAAGCCCTTGACCAACCGACTTCGCAGCGCGCTGTCGCGGAACCAAGTGCTCGAGGCACATGCTCGTCACGAGTCCTCCCAGCAATTGCAGACACCGGCCAAGAATTACCGCGATCTTCTGCCGATCGTCTACAGGCGCTTAGCCGAAGAATGGGGTATATCGGTTTCATGGGCTGAATGCGTAGCGTACGGCAGGTCGGTGAAAAATTGGCCGGCATTCACCGACTCCGCGGGCGCCCTGCAATATCTCAAGCGCCATTATAAGCTCGTCATTCTGTCGAACGTCGACAATGAGAGTTTTGCTGCGAGCAACGAAAAACTCCAGGTCGAGTTCGACGCGATCTATACTGCCGAGGATGCCGGTTCCTACAAGCCTTCGGACCGCAACTTTGAGTACATGATCAAGAAGCTGGAGACGCTGGGCATCCAGAAGCACCAAGTCCTGCACACGGCTGAGAGCATGTTCCACGATCACGGGCCGGCGAACCATCACGGCCTCGCCTCGTGCTGGATCTATCGCCGCTATAATCAGGAAGGTTTCGGCGCTACCATGCATCCGGGCGACATGCCGAAATATGAATTCAGGTTCGACAGCATGGCCGACTTAGCCAAGGCTCACCAGGAAGCTCTCCGGGCCTAGTGCAATTAGGGGTGCGCGAGAATGGTTGGATTACCAAAACTAGACCGGATCGATATCAACATTCTCGCGCAACTGCAGCAAAACGGACGGCTTTCGAACGTCGATTTGGCTGAATTGGTGGGATTGTCACCAAGCCCCTGCCTTGCACGAGTGAGGCGCCTGGAAGAAGCTGGTTATATTGTAAGCTACAACGCCCGCCTCCATCTGTCCAAGCTCGTGGATCATATTATAGTATTCACCGAGGTGACCTTGAACGATCACAGGCGGGAAGATTTCATCAAATTCGAGGCCAACATTCGTAAATATGAAACACTTCAGGAGTGCCACTTGGTTAGCGGTGGCTATGACTATCTACTCAAATTTGTCAGCAAAAGCGTTGCCGGCTATCAAGAACTTATGGAATCGATACTCGATCGGAACATAGGCATTGAAAAATACTTTAGCTACATCGTTATCAAAACGATCTTCGATCGAGGAACCGTTCCGTTGAAGTCATTGGCCAACGACGGTTGACTATCCAATGTCTTTTCTTGGCCTGAGGCGTTATCGCAGCAACGCTGCGTGAAGGGTCGAACGGTGTCAGCACAATGTGCCTCCCTGTTGCCTCTTTCGGCACAAGAACCTGTTGCCGATGTCGAAACCGCAGCGACTAGTCGGAGGCGTCGCCGGCATGATGGATAACCAGTTTATGAGGTGACGAAATGCTGTCGAACGGCCTGATAGAAGATGATCGTGCTCATCTCATCCATCCTGTCACTTCCCTTCGCGCGCACGAACAACGCGGCGTCACCATGTTGCAATCAGCCAAAGGCTGCTTCGTCACCGATGCGTACGGCCACACGCTGCTTGACGGGTTTGCCGGTCTTTGGTGCGTCAACGCGGGCTATGGACAGGAAAGCATCGTCGAGGTCGCGACGGAGCAGATGCGGCGGCTGCCCTACGCAACCGGCTACTTCCATTTTGGCAGCGAACCGGCAATCCGGCTTGCCACGAAGCTGGCGGAAGTGACGCCTGGCGACCTGAACCACGTCTTCTTTACGCTCGGCGGTTCGGACGCCGTCGACACCGTCGTGCGAATGGTGCGCTACTACAACAATGTGCGCGGACTTAAGCGCAAGAAACACTTCATCAGCCTCGAGCGAGGCTATCACGGCTCCAGTTCGAACGGCGCGGGCCTCACGGCGCTTCCGATCTTCCACGACAAGTTCGATCTGCCACGCTCCTGGCAGCATTACATTCCATCGCCTTACCCCTATCGCAACGTCGTGGGAGAGAATCCCGCGGCCATCACCGCAGCATCGGTGCAAGCCCTGAAGGATAAGGTTCAGGAGATCGGCCAAGAGAACGCTGCCGCGTTTATATGTGAGCCGGTCCAGGGTTCCGGGAGCGTAATCGTGCCGCCGACAGGCTATCTAACGGCCATGCAGGCAGCTTGCCACGAGCTCGGAATTCTCTTCGTCGTTGACGAGGTGATTACCGGGTTCGGCCGCACGGGGCCGATGTTCGCGTGCGAGCATGAAGGTGTTGAACCGGATTTCATGACGATCGCGAAGGGCCTTACCTCCGGCTATGTGCCCATGGGCGCCGCGATCGTTTCCGACCGCGTTTATGAGGTTATCGCCGACGGAACGGCCGACGGGTCGGCGTTCGGCCACGGTCTGACCTATTCCGGCCATCCGGTAAGCGCTGCAGTCGGGCTTGAGGTCATGCGGCTCTACCAGGAAGGCGGCCTCCTGGAGAACGGCAGGCGGGTTGGCGAGTATTTTGGACGAAGATTGAGGGAGTTTCGCGATCACCCGCTGGTCGGCGATGTACGCTCTATCGGACTGCTGGGCGCCATTGAGCTCGTCGCTGACAAGGAAACGAAACGCAGGCCCTCGAGAGACGCGCGAGTCGGTCCACGCCTGTTCGACGCCGGCTACAAGAACGGCCTGATCTTCCGCGCCTTCGGCGATGACACGATCGGATTCGCTCCTCCCCTTTGCATCACCGAAGGTGAGGTGGACCTGCTGATCGAGCGACTCGGCAAGACACTCGACTTGGCCTTGGACTTCAAGGACCTCTGAGCAGCGCACCCAGGGTCAGCCACAATCTTGACTGGTTAGACGCCGTTTCGGCGTTGAACGAGCACCGCCAATGAAAGAGCCCCTATGGACCCCATCGAACAGGTGCTTGCCGATCTGCCGCAGGAGATTGTCACGCGCGACAAGGATATCATATCCGCCTATACGACCGACTTTCGCCGGCACTATACCGGCCGCACGACCGCGGTTTTGAGGCCACGAAATACGGTGCACGTGCAGCACATCGTCCGCGCTTGCGCCGAACGCCGTGTCCCGCTCGTCCCACAGGGCGGTAATACCAGCTATTGCACCGCGGCCACGCCGAGCGACAAGGGCGACGAGCTTGTCGTCAGCCTTGAGAGAATGAACACCGTGCGCGACCTTGATCCGGCGAATCTGTCGGTTTCGGCAGACGCCGGCATCATCCTAAGCGACCTTCAACAGGTCGCGGCCGATGCCGACCTGTTGCTGCCGTTGGCGCTCGGCTCGCAGCAGTCCTGTCGCATCGGCGGCAATCTTTCGACCAATGCGGGCGGAATTTCCGTGTTGCGGTATGGGATGGCCCGCGAACTCGTGCTCGGTCTCGAAGTCGTGCTTCCCGACGGTAGCCTCTATAGCGAACTCAACCCATTGCGGAAGAACAATTCCGGCTATGATGTCAAGCAGCTGTTCATAGGCGCCGAGGGCACCTTGGGCATCATCACTGCCGTATCGCTGAAGCTCGCGCGAAAACCGCGACAGACGGTGACGGCGTTTCTTGCCATCGACGACATCAGGAGCCTGGCAAAAATCCTCGCTGCAGCGCAGGTTCGAACCGGCGAGCAAATCACCTCATTTGAGTACATATCCGACTCTTCGTTGCAGCTGCTTCTGGACGCAAAGGCAGACCTTCGTCGTCCCTTGCAGGGGAAGAGCCGGCATTACGTTCTGCTAGAAGCAGCGACGGCCTCGCCTGTGCTCAACTTTGAGGAGACCGTCACCGGACTGCTCGGCGAACTCTTCGAACATGGCCTGATCTCGGACGGGACCCTTGCCTCAAGTGGCCAGCAGCGCGCGGAGTTCTGGCATCTCCGCGAAAGCATACCGGAGGCCGAGGTTCACCACGGTGGTTCGGTCAAACATGACATCGCTGTGCGCACATCGCGGCTGGCGGCCTTCATCGAAGCGGCGTCACAAATAGTCGAACAGAATTCGGAAGGCGCCGTTGCTTCCGTATATGGCCACGTTGGTGACGGGAATATCCATTTTAACCTGATCCCTCCCGCTCGATCCGACAAGGGTGAGTTCAGGGATCGGCTTGCACGGGAAATCTCTCCACAGATCTATAGACTCGCAGCCGAAATGGAGGGAACGTTTAGCGCCGAGTACGGAATAGGTCGCGTGAAGATGGATCTGCTGGAGCGATATGGTGCACCGGGCAAACTGCGCCTCATGAGAGCTATCAAGGCCGCTTTGGATCCAGACGGCATCATGAATCCCGGCAAAGTTATGGCAAAGCTTTAAGTGAACGACATTCATGTTGTCAGAGCGAGTGTTTGGCCGCGAAATGACGCAGCCGTAGCTTTGCCTTCCTAACGGAGCTGGTGGATAGACTCCGCCATGCGAGCCGGAACCGACAAAACTCCGTTGCGGCGCGATTTGCTTAATTTCCGGCGTACGGACCGGGCTCTGCGGGCTAAACTGGTGAAGTTCGGCCCCAAGAAAACCCGAGCTACCGGAGTGGGCAGTCCAAGCAGCCCCTTTCTTAGACGCTGCACTGACTAAGAATCCTTTCAAGATTGCCATTAACAGCCGGCACATTTGCAACGATCGACCTGCCTGAACGGCAGGTGCCGCCGTGGTGCTGGACCACATCGGTCAAACATGCCGCTCCTGCCGCCCTAGCGTTGCGACGGATCAATCAAGCGCAGATCTGCGGGCGAGCCAACAGCGACGGATCAACAGCAACCAGACGGGAAGAGCCCAAGGATGTCGGAGCCGGAGCGGCCTGGGAAGAGATGCGGTCTCACGGGTGATTTTGTAGAATTCATCGATATTCAAAAGACCTACGATGGTGAGACTCTCGTCGTCAAAAACCTCAACCTGTCGATACGCCATGGCGAGTTCCTGACGCTGCTGGGGCCATCGGGTTCAGGCAAGACGACCTCTCTCATGATGCTTGCCGGCTTCGAAGTGCCAACCCAGGGACGCATCGAGCTTGACGGACGTCGCATCAACGACCTGGCTCCGCACAAGCGCGATATTGGCATGGTTTTCCAGAACTATGCCCTCTTCCCGCATATGACAGTTGAGGAGAACCTCGCATTTCCGCTCCAGGTGCGTCGGATGCCAAGGGCCGATATAGACAAGAAGCTCGATCGCGCACTCGAAATGGTGCAGCTCACTCAGATGCGCAGACGCCGGCCATCCCAGCTTTCCGGTGGGCAGCAGCAGCGGGTGGCCCTGGCTCGCGCACTCGTATTCGATCCGAAACTGGTCCTGATGGACGAGCCGCTCGGTGCGCTCGACAAACAACTGCGAGAGCACATGCAGATCGAGATTAAGCACATCCACGAGCAACTTGGCGTCACAGTCGTCTACGTCACACACGATCAGTCGGAAGCTCTCACAATGTCGGATCGGGTGGCTGTGTTCAACGACGGTGTCGTCCAGCAACTGGCGCCTCCGGCCGATTTAAATGAAAGACCTGAGAACGCGTTCGTCGCTCAGTTCATCGGCGAAAACAACAAACTGACTGGAGTCGTTTCATCACTGAATGCGAAGGAATGCGTCGTCAATGTCAATGGGCACGGGGACGTTCGCGCACTGCCGATCAGAGCCCACGCGCCCGGAAACAAAACGACGCTCTCGCTTCGACCCGAGCGGGTGCGCATCAATCCGACCGCTGGAGCATGTGCCAACCTATTCGACGCCCGCGTCGAAGAGCTGATCTACTTGGGTGACCACACCCGCGCCCGGGTCTCGGTCCTTGGCTCCAACGATTTCATCATCAAACTGCCCAATGCCGAAGGCGTGCCAGACCTGGCACCCGGATCACGCATCCAGGTCGGCTGGAAACCCGAGGACTGCCGAGCTCTCGACTGTAGCTGACGGCGTCAAAGGCAACGCCGGCCGCAAGCATGATCGAGAGGGTGGCCACAACGACCGTCGTCACTGCGGAAACGCGCCCAGTAAGAGGCGGTGCAGCCGGTTGGTTCGGCCAAATTCAACGGGAACCAGAGTGAATAAAAGGGGAATCAAATGAAAAGTGAAATCTCTATCAATCTGATCGCTTCAGCCGTGGCGGCATGCGTACTCGGCTGCCAATCTGCAAAGGCTGCGGAACCTCTGACGATCGTCTCGTGGGGTGGGGCTTATTCGGAGAGCCAACGGAAGGCTTATTATGAGCCCTACACCAAGCAGGCGGGCGTCAAGATCACCGAAGAGGAATATGACGCCGAACTTGGCAAGCTGAAGGCCATGAAGGAGGCCGGTAACGTCACATGGGACGTAATTGACGTCGATTCATCGCACGCGCTCTCTGGCTGCGACGAAGGCCTGTTCGAGAAGCTCGACTATTCGAAGATCGCCGACACGTCGAAATTCTTGCCAGGTACGGCGTTGGATTGCGCCGTTGGCACGATCGCGTATTCGACGATTTTCGCGTTCAACGCCGATGTCTACAAGGACAATCAGCCGTCTTCCCTGGCGGACCTGTTCGACACGAAGAAATATCCTGGCAAGCGGGCACTACTGAAGAAGCCCTTCGGTAACTTGGAATGGGCACTGCTGGAAGACGGCGTTCCGGCCGGCGACGTCTACAAGGTCTTGGCCACACCCGAAGGCGTCGATCGCGCCTTCAAGAAGTTGGACACCATCAAAAGCGATGTCGTTTGGTGGGAGGCGGGCGCGCAACCACCCGAATTGCTGGCCAATGGCCAGGTTGTCATGACGAGCGCCTTCAATGGCCGCATCGGCAATGCCATAAAGGAGGGTAAGAACTTCAAGATCGTCTGGGATCGGCAGGAGTTCGACTGGGATTACTGGGCAATCCCCGCTGGCAGCAAACATGTTGAGGGGGCTTACGACTTCATCAAGTTCGCCAGCGATCCAAAGAACATGTCACAGCAGTCGAAGTACATCGCCTACGCGCCTACGCGTGTCGAGGCCATTGCCATGGTCGATCCCAAGATTGCGCCGACCTTGCCGACCTATCCGGAGAATATGAAGACGGCAGTCACGACGGACGTTCAGTTTTGGGCCGACAACAATGAGGATCTGACCAAGCGCTTCAACGCCTGGCTGGCACAATAAAGCGATGCCGCGCCGCGCCGGACAGGGCACTGTCCGGCGCCTCATTGCGTTCAAACAAGGCGATCCCGACGAATGTCCCTGGCAGAGACTGCGCTGATACAAACCTTCAATGGTGTTGCGCTTAAGACCAAGCTGGCGCGCGCCGAGCGAAAGCAGAAGCTGATGGCTGTGGGGCTGGTGCTTCCACTCTTCCTGTTCATCGTCATAACCTTCCTGTCCCCGCTGCTGGTCATGACCCTCAAGAGCGTCGAAAACCAAGAGACGTTCGGTCGCCTGGATCGAACGCGCGAAGCGCTTGCGACGTGGAGCGGTCAGGACCTGCCAGACGAGGCCGGCTTCGCCGCTTTGGCCGCCGACCTCAGGATCGCCGGGAAACAGCGGCTCGCCGGCGAAATAGCCAAGCGGATCAATTACGAGTTCGCGGGAGCGCAGTCGAAGTTCAAGACGATCGCGCGCAAAGTTGCGGCAATGGAGACGGGACCGTATCGGGAAGCCTTCCTGTCCACGGATGCGGCCTGGGGCGATCCCAAACTATGGCGCATCATCAAGGGCGCTTCAGGTAGATATACTCCATACTATTGGCTGTCCGCAGTCGATCTTCGCCAAGGCGCCAACGGCATCGAGCGGGTGCCTGCAAATCAGGCTGTGTTCCTCGACGTCTACGGCCGCACCTTTTGGATTGCCGGTCTGGTGACAAGCCTTACCCTGGCTCTCGGCTTTCCGGTCGCCTACCTGCTGGCGACGCAGCCGGCGAGCCGCGCCAATGTGCTGATGATCTTCGTTATGCTGCCATTTTGGACTTCGCTTCTGGTGCGCACCACCGCTTGGTTCGTGCTGCTCAGGAACGAAGGACCGCTGAATGATCTCGCCCAGATGCTGATCGGCAGCCGCTTCGACATGATATTCACGCGCTTTGCCACCATTCTCGCCATGACGCACATCCAGCTTCCGTTCACTCTGCTGCCGATTTACAGCGTGATGAAAACGATCCCAACAAGCCACCTACGGGCGGCCCGCTCGCTCGGCGCGGGGCCATTTCTGGCCTTCTGGCGTGTGTATTTTCCCCAGACTGTGCCCGGCATTGCCGCTGGTTGCCTCCTGACCTTCATCCTGTGCCTGGGCTACTACATCACGCCAGCACTCGTCGGCGGACCGCGCGACCAGATGGTCAGCAACTACGTGTCCTACTATATGAATAACATTATCAATTTCGGGCAGGCGTCCGCCTTGGGCGCGACGCTTCTTATCGCCACGCTGGTGCTCTACTGGGCCTATAACCACCTGGTCGGCATCGACAAGATGAAGCTGGGATGATCGCGATGGCCCCTCTTCCGCTGCTCGGACTGCCACCCTATGCCTCGACGCTGGAGCGCGCTTGGCGGCTTTTCTTCTTCGCCTTTTGCGGCCTGGTTCTGCTTTTCCTGATCTCGCCGATCCTCATCGTACTGCCAATCAGTTTCAACGCTACACCGTTCCTATCCTTCCCGAAGGGCGATTGGTCGTTGCGCTGGTATGAGGATTTCTTTTTCAACGATCGCTGGACGACGGCCGTCAAGAACAGCGTCATCATCGCGTTCTTCAGCACCATTCTTTCGACCTCCCTTGGAACATTGGCAGCGCTGGGATTGTCACGACCCTATTTTCCGGCCCGGGCTGCGGTCATGGCGGTGCTGATCTCGCCGATGATCGTGCCCGTGGTCATTACGGCCGCGGCGCTGTTCTTCTTCTATGCTAATCCGCTAATGGTCACGTCGCAGCCCATTATCGTCCTGAACAACACTTATACCGGCGTCATTCTGGCCCACACGCTGCTTGCAACCCCCTTCGTCGTGATCACCGTCACGGCGACCCTGACGGGTTTCGATCAGTCGCTGATCCGGGCCGGCGCGAGCCTCGGCGGATCGCCTGCCCTGGTCTTCCGCAGGGTGATGTTGCCGCTCATCGCGCCTGGCGTCATTTCCGGCGCCCTCTTCGCCTTCGTCACCTCTTGGGACGAAGTAATCTGTGTCCTGTTTATCGGCAGTTCGGACCAGCGCACACTGCCTCGCCAGATGTTCAGCGGAATTCGTGAAATGATCAGCCCCACCATCACGGCTGCAGCCACCGTGCTGATCGCTCTGGCGATTGTCATGCTGGTGACAGTAGAACTGTTGCGCCGCCGTACAGAGCGGCTGAGGGGCATCACGACGTAGGATTCGAATTCAGGCGACCATTGGTATTTTGAGTAGTCGTCCTCGAATCTCCGCTTCGATTGCAGGATCCGGCGCCGCAGGTGGTTCACAGGCGATCGACGTCTGTAGATACGTCTCGGCGATTGCCGCCGCGTCGCGGCGGAACTTGGCGACCGACACACAGCGCCCCTGTTCCAGCCAACCCGCGCTATGCAGAATGAAGTCCGCTCCGGAGACCACCGATGCCGCCAGGACGCGTGCGCCCTCGCTTCCGGCCTGCGCATCGTCCACCTTCGCAGATGTGACCGCCCCATCACCGCGCGAGGGGATCCCAAGTCGTCGGGAGAGTTCAGATGAATAAAGTTGTACCAGCTGTGAGGCGGGATCTCCGAAATTCGGCTGCATGCTTCTCATATCGAACGGCCAGGCGAGAATTCCTATGACGACGGGGGCGCCCGGCCGCCAAAGCTGCGTCAGCGCCAATCCCGGAAGCACCTCAGCGTAACCCTGAATAAGCGATCCGGCGATCGTTGTGGGGCTCGTCGCTCCCATCATCATGTAGGAGGAGATCATCGCAGCCTCGCCGGCCCGGGCGATGATACGGAGGCATTTCAAAGGATTTTCCCAGTAGGTCAGTGGTGGAGTGCAGTTAACCAGATGAAGCAGATTGCAGGCGCCTGTTTGCGGCGGCCGCTGAAACGCCGCTGCCGTCAGATCGATATACTCCATCGCGATCTCAGGGGATGCGACACTGCCCATGAATGGTTTATCCGAGCACGTCAGGTGCGCGAGCAGCATTTCAAAGGGACGCGAAGCCTCCGATACATCATCCAGGACACAGATCATGTGTCCCGAATTGGTGAGCCCTGAGCTTTCATGGGCAATCGCAAGAAGCTGACGATAGATGTCTCTCGAGCCTTTGACCCGTTGCCCGCTCTCCAAAAGAACATCCGGTGCGCCGTAAATTGGGGCGAAACTGGTGCATGCCAGACCGCCAACGACCGTATCGTGATCGGGATTCCGGGCCCTCAGCCGAAAACTGCGCGGCGCGCTTCTACGAATAATCTGGCGAAGGGCGGATCCGTCGAGACGCACAACTTCGCCGTCAACGACACCACCTGCTCGTCTCAATTGCTCGATGGTTTCAGGATCGTTCTGGAATCGAATTCCGACTTCCTCCAGAATCCGGTCTGCCGCCTTCTCAATCGCATCAAAGGCCGCCGCATCTGTTGCCGGCAAAAAGCTTCTCGCCAGATAATCCGAAAGCTCGCGTTGCTGGCAGCCAGAATGACCTTTCATGCTCGATTCCCAAGATATGCCTTCGCGCAAAACACCATCACCAGAGTTTGCGCAAGCAGGATGACCTATTTGCCGTGAAAACTAGAATGTGCGCGCCCATGCAATGTGCCTAACCGGATCCCATTCCGCCTTCCTGCCGCGAGGCGGTGATATCCGTTCGCGCTAAGTGACGGCTTGGGCTATCGCGTCGTAATGTCGACTTAATTCCACGAAGTGCGAGCCTACGCCCAGCAGGACCCAATAGTCTTGCTTGGCGTGCGCAACGACGAGCGGAAACTCAGAACTAAGCGTCTATCGTGCGGGGTTTGCTGCGACGCAGCAGCCGTATGCGGGCAACGCAGAGGCCCCCTATTCGAGTCTGATGGCGTGATTGGTAACCAAAGTGCCTAAAGTGGAAAACTCGTCTCGATATCAGAAGGATCACAAATTCTCCGGCACCCGTCAAAGCGCCTTTTGCAGCTCCGGCAGAATGACGAAGAGATCGCCGACAAGGCCGTAGTCGGCAACCTGGAAAATCGGCGCCTCCTCGTCCTTGTTGATGGCGACGATGACCTTCGAATCCTTCATGCCGGCGAGGTGCTGGATGGCGCCGGAGATGCCCACCGCGATGTAGAGATCGGGGGCAACCACCTTGCCGGTCTGGCCGACCTGCCAGTCGTTCGGCGCATAGCCGGCATCGACCGCGGCGCGGGAGGCGCCGACGGCTGCACCGAGCTTGTCGGCGACCGGCAGGATGACTTCCTGGAACTTCTCCGCCGAACCCAGCGCACGGCCGCCCGAGATGATGATCTTGGCCGAGGTCAGCTCCGGACGGTCGGTCTCGGAAAGCTTGTTTTCGACGAAGGTGGACAGGCCGGGGTTGGCTGCCGCCTTGATGCTCTCGACCGCCGCCGAGCCACCCTCGGGAGCTGCCTGGAACGAGGCGGTGCGCACCGTGATCACCTTCTTGGCGTCGCTCGACTGCACCGTCTGGATGGCGTTGCCGGCATAGATCGGCCGCTTGAAGGTATCGGGCGATACGACTTCGATGATCTCGGACACCTGCGCGACGTCAAGGAGCGCTGCCACGCGCGGCGCGACGTTCTTGCCCGACGAAGTCGCCGGCGCGATGATGGTGTCGTAAGCGCCGGCCAGCGACACAACCAGTGCCGCCGTCGGCTCGGCGAGGCGCTCGGCGAGTTCGTCGGCTTCGGCGAGCAGCACCTTACTCACGCCCTTCAGCTTGGCGGCGGCATCCGCTGCCGGCTTGGCGCCCTTGCCGGCAACCAGCACATGCACGTCCGAGCCGATCTGCAGGGCTGCCGACAGTGCCTTGGCGGTCTGGTCGGAAAGGGTTGCGTTGTCGTGTTCCGCGATGAGGAGAATGGTCATTTTTCTGTTCCTTTCCCGATCGCTTACAAAACGCCGGCTTCGTTCTTGAGCTTGTCGATCAGCTCGGCGACACTCTTGACCTTGACGCCCGCCTTGCGGCCGCTGGGCTCCTCGGTCTTGAGCACTTTCAGGCGCGGCTTGACGTCGGCGCCGTAATCGGCCGGGCTCTTTTCGTCGAGCGGCTTCTTCTTGGCCTTCATGATGTTGGGCAGCGAAGCATAGCGCGGCTGGTTGAGGCGAAGATCGGCGGTGATGATCGCCGGCATTTTCAGCTCCACCGTCTGCAGGCCGCCATCGACTTCGCGCGTCACCTTGGCCTTGTCGCCTTCGAGCACGATCTTGGAGGCGAAAGTGCCCTGTGCCCAGCCGAGCAGGGCTGCCAGCATCTGGCCGGTCTGGTTGGAATCGTCGTCGATCGCCTGTTTGCCGAGGATGACGAGGCCGGGTTGCTCGGCGTCGACGACGCCCTTCAGCACCTTGGCGACGCCAAGCGGCTCGGTCTGTTCGTCGGTCTTGACCAGGATGGCGCGATCGGCGCCCATGGCGAGCGCGGTACGGAGCGTTTCCTGCGCCTGCTGCGGGCCGATCGAAACAACGATGATCTCTTCGGCCTTACCGGCTTCCTTCAGCCGGATCGCCTCTTCCACCGCGATTTCGTCGAACGGGTTCATCGCCATCTTGACGTTGGCGAGTTCCACCGCCGAACCATCAGCCTTGACACGAACCTTGACGTTCGCATCCACAACCCGCTTCACGGGCACAAGGATCTTCATTTGCCTATACCTCGAGTTTAGGTGGTTCGTTGGCCGGAGCCAGTCCCATAGGTTTAGAGCGTTTCATAAGCCTTGACTGTTCGGAGCCACAGCTGTTCGTAAGCTGCATCTGTCATGTAGGCCGCATGAGCGGTTAATGTGACATTGTTCAGTGAAACGTAAGGACTGCCTGCGGGAAGCGGTTCTTCCGGAAACACATCCAGTGCTGCGTGCCCAATCTGCCCTTCGGCCAACATCTGCAACAGCGCCGCTTCCTCGATCAGACCGGCGCGCGCCGCATTGACGAGAATAAAGCCCCTCTTTGGAAGGAGCAGTCGACGAGCGTTCAGAATTTCAGCCGTTTCCGGGTTGAGGGACAGATGCAAGGAAACGACGTTTGCATTGTCTAATGCTTCATCGAGATCCGCAACAAAGCCTGGGTAATCACGGGCAGTTCGGCTCCAGGCTGCCACCTCCATACCAATTCCGCTCGCAAGGTCCGCCATGCAGGTTCCGATCCCACCTAGGCCGAGCACTGCAATCTTCTGTCCCATCAACTGCAATCCGCCCACGGGCGACCAGAGCCCGGAGCGGGTTGTTCGGTCCATCTCGGCTATTCTGCGCGCTGCTGAGAACATCAGACCAAATGCGTGCTCGGCAACTGATCGATCTCCATAACCAGGGGTGGTGTACACCTGCACATCGCGTTTTGCGGCGTCATGCAGATCGACGTATGTTCCTGCCCCCGTCCCCATAAAAATGATCGCTTGTATTGAGGGACAAGCATCGAGAACAGCTGGTGGAACAACCGTGTGCTCGACGAGGAGCACTTCGGCCTGCGCGCACATTGCCACGAGGTCTGCTTGCGTGGGGTTCCCTTCGTTGATCGTGATCGCACCGGGCACCGGCAACTTGCGGTCCTTTATGACGCGGGCCAATTCTTCAGTACAATCGACAAATATCGCGCCCATGCGACTTCTCCCTGAGGTGGCGTTCAGCCACCTCCCAGCCGAGATCCGGCCTAATCTAGAGCTTGTCTCCGGCCTCGGCCGCAGTTCGGATCACCTAAAAGGCACTACGCGGCGGCAGACACCTTGTCGGCATTCAACGCGTCGGCGAGGATGGAAACAGCCTCGTCGAACTCTCCATCGGAGAGGGTGACGGGGGCCAGGAAGCGAACGATGTTGCGATTAACCCCACACTTGATCACAAGCAGACCACGCTCGCGAGCACGCTCCATGACCTGTTGCGCACGATCTGCATCGGGCCTCTTAGTCACGCTGTCTGACACGAACTCGATTGCGCGCATGAAGCCGACGCCACGCACGACGCCAATATCGGCGTGCGCTGCCATCAGCGCGTCAAGGGCGGCCGACAATTTCGTGCCCAAAGTTGCGGCGCGCTCGATAAGTCCGTCTTCTTCGAAGGCATCGAGAACCGCCAGTGCTGCAGCGCATGCGATCGCGTTGCCACCATACGTGCCACCGAGTCCACCAGGAGCGGGTGCATCCATGATCTCGGCCTTGCCGACGACACCCGAGATCGGAAACCCACCGGCCAAGCTCTTCGCGACCGTGACCAGGTCGGGCTGAATTTCCGCGTGCTCGAAGCCAAAGAGCTTCCCGGTGCGACCGAACCCGGTTTGAATTTCGTCGGCGATGAGGACGATGCCGTGGCGCTGCGTTATCTCTCTGAGAGCACGCAGGAACTCTGGTGGAGCCTGGAGGAAGCCGCCGTCGCCCTGCACGGGTTCAATGATGATGGCGGCGACGCGATCGGGCGCGACCTCAGTGGCGAACACTTCCTCGAGCGAGGCAATAGCGCCTTCTGTCGTAATGCCGCGATAGCTATCAGGATAGGCCGAATGGAAGACCTCGCCAGCAAAGGGGCCGAAATTCTGCTTGTACGGCTGTGCGAAGCCGGTGAGCGTTACTCCAAGCAGCGTGCGCCCATGGAAGCCGCCGCGAAAGGAAATCACGCCTGGGCGGTTAGTGTAGGCGCGCGCAATTTTTATGGCGTTTTCCACGGCTTCTGCGCCGGTCGTGAGGAATACGCTTTTGTATGCTGCACCCTTTCCGATCAGCTTGTTGAGTCGCTCCGCCAGAGCAATGTAAGGCTCATACGCTGCCACCTGGAAGGCCGTGTGAGTGACGCGCTTGAGTTGCTCCTGGACCGCCGCAACCACCCGGGGATGATTATGGCCAACGTTGAGGACGCCAATGCCTCCAACAAAGTCGAGATAGCGGCGACCGGTGGTGTCCCAGATGTGAGCACCTTCCGCGCGATCCACGATGATGGGGTGTGCCGTCAGCAGGCCCCTGGGGATATTGTTCGCGCGGGCCGTCAGAAGTTCATCTTGGCTGCGCTGGTTCGAGGACATGGGTTTTCCTTCCATCATGGAGTGACTGTGTCGGGACAAGGTGTCGGAAACCGGCCGGGTCAGATCGGCTGGCGGATCAGCCGAATGCTTCAAACGTTCCGACCACCGGCTTGTCCCCACTCGAGTCAAGGACGCATGCGCGGCCTGGAGACACATTTTCTGTCGTAATGCCCAATGCTGCGATGTCAGGTGGAATTTCGGCATTCAGCGCAAAGCTGGCCGCCAGCCGCGCCGCTGCCGCTCCGCCCATCACGCCATTACCGCCCTGCCCAGCCAGCCAGATGAAGCTAGGCTCTTCGGCGTCGCGTCCGATAACCGGCTCATGGTCGGGAGCGAATGTCCGCAGCCCGCCCCATTTGTGCTTTACGGTGCGAACCTCCATCGTCGTATAGGTATGGATCCGTTCGATAGCGATCGCCACTTCCAGTTCATCTGCTTGCGCATCGCAGGGTTCGGACATCGCCATATCGACTGGCGACACCATGATCCGGCCGGCTTCCGGCTTGAAATAGAACGTCTCGGCGACATCGAAAGTCATCGGCCAACTCTGTATGGAACTGCCCGAGGGTGGGTCGAACACGACCGCGGTCCTGCGGAACGGGACGACATTTCGATAGGGCAGCCCCGCAAGCGACGCGATCTCCTGGACCCAGCCTCCAGCGGCATTGATGACCACAGGCGCTTCAAAGGACCCGCTTGGTGTGGATATCCTCCAAACGTTGCCTGAGCGCTCCAACACTTCGACCTTGCCGTTTGTGACCAGCCGCCCGCCTCGCGCCCGAAGCATTTTCAGATAGCCGGTCAGGAGGGCGTTTGTGTCGATGTCCATACAGTCCGGCTCATAAAGCGCAGAGACAAATTCGCTTGTCCTGATAACCGGGCAGAACCGCAAAGCTTCTTCCGAAGAGGTCAGCTCGATTGACGCGCCTCTGCTCAGCAGCTCATCCGCCTGCGCGGCGAGTTGCGCTTGCTCGCCATCGCGGGCAAGGAAGAGGGCGCCGCGGGGCGTGACGAGCGGGACGTCCGTAAAACCGTCCGGGGGCGTCTCGAGAAAAGCTCGGGATGCGGTGACAAGCCGGCTCCAAAGGGCCGGACCATAGTTTTCCGACATCACGGCCGCAGATCGGCCGGTGGAATGATACCCCGGCGACGACTCCATCTCGAGAACGATGACTTTGCCTTGCAAGCTCAGCTCGTAGGCGACTGAAGCGCCAGCGATGCCAGCACCAACGACAATGAAGTCTGCTGTTTCTACACTCATCTTTGTTCCTCAAGCCGTGTTTTGCGTTCGGACGGGTCCCCCCGACAGACTTTAGAATACCGCTTCGCCAACCTCGATGTTGTGCGTGGAAGTCAGCACCTTGACTTCGCCAGCGGTATCGCGAGCTCCGAGAATTAGAATTTCGGAACTAAATCCGGCGATGTTGCGCGGCGGCATGTTGACCACGCAGGCGACCAACAGACCCATCAGATCATCCGCTTTATAGCTGGTGATCTGAGCACTTGACCACTTGCGACCAAACGGCCCGAAATCGACCTCTACCTTATAAGCGGGATGTCGCGCACGCTCGAACGGCAACACTGCCAGAACGCGCCCGATGCGGATTTCAACTTTTGAAAAATCGTCATAGACGATTTGGGCCTTTTCCATGTCTCACCTCTTTGGGTCACTGTGCCCTTCCGGCGCAGCGAAGTTGGATGGATCGTCGGGGCAATTGTGGGCGTTGCTGTCGATGTTGGATATCGCTTCAGCAGATTGTGCCGCAGCAGATGGCGGATGATGCGGCAAACCTTGGAGAACGCCGTGACCATTGACCAGCAACTCAAAGATCCATCGCTTTTTGCCGAGCTTTGCTACATCGGCGGAAAGTGGGTGGGAGCGAACAGCGCCGTTATCACTCCGGTGGATAACCCCGCAACAGGCGAAATTATCGGCAATGTTCCGAGATGTGGGACTGAGGAAACGCAAGACGCCATAGCGGCCGCGGATCTGGCTTTGAAATCGTGGCGCCGGAAGACCGCAGATGAACGCGCGGCGCTATTGGAGCGGTGGTTCGATCTCATTATTGAAAACAGTGATGATCTTGCGCGGATCATGACTTTGGAACAGGGCAAACCGCTAGCGGAGGCGCGCGGCGAGATTGTCTACGGTGCCTCATTCGTGAAATGGTTCGCCGAAGAGGCCCGACGCGTATACGGCGAGACGATACCGGCAGCGTCAGCTGATGGCCGCATCATCGTGCAGAAACATCCCATAGGGGTTGTCGCTGCAATCACGCCGTGGAACTTTCCAAATGCGATGATCACTCGCAAGGCGGCTCCAGCTCTGGCAGCCGGTTGCACTATCGTGATCAAGCCAGCAGAACTCACTCCTTTCTCTGCCTTGGCTCTTGGTATCCTTGCCGAAAGGGCTGGCATACCCAATGGTGTTATAAACATCGTGACCGGCCAAGCCGCGGAGATAGGCCGCGCATTAACGAGCAGCCCCGTGGTGAGGAAGCTGACTTTCACCGGATCGACCCGCGTTGGCAAGATTTTGATGGAGCAATGCGCAGCAACGGTGAAGCGGGTCGGGCTCGAGCTGGGTGGTAATGCGCCTTTCTTGGTCTTTGACGACGCCGACCTCGACGCGGCGGTCGCCGGCGTGATGGGGAGCAAATTCCGCAACGGCGGTCAAACTTGCGTGTGCGCAAACCGCATCCTTGTGCAGGATGGCATTTATGACGCATTCGCCGAGAGGCTTGCCGCGGCAACCTCGAAGCTCATAGTCGGTGACGGTCTTCTGGAGGGCACCTCCATTGGTCCCATGATCAATCAGGCGGCGATAGCCAAGATCCAGGAACATGTCGATGATGCAACGTCCAAAGGTGCAGCCGTAATTGTCGGCGGCAAGCTGCGATCAGGCCTATTCTATGAGCCGACGGTTTTGCGGGACGCCACGGTCGAGATGAAGATCGCCAAGGAGGAGACGTTCGGCCCGGTGGCCCCTCTATTCAGGTTCTCGACCGAAGAGCAAGCCATTGCAATGTCGAACGACACTCCGTTTGGTCTAGCATCCTATCTCTATACACGAGACATCTCGCGCGCTTTCCGCGTGGCCGAAGCTCTTGAGTTCGGGATGGTCGGAATCAATGCGGGATCCGTATCCACCACAGCCGCGCCCTTCGGCGGCATCAAGGAATCCGGCCTCGGTCGCGAGGGATCGCATCACGGGCTGGAGGAGTTTCTGGAACTAAAAACGCTCCACCTCGGTGGGATCTAAGTGGTAAATGGAACAGCGCATCTCGCCGCCTGAATATGAGAACACACCAAAGCTTTCGCCCAGGCGCGAACGCATCGCGGCTGTGCTTTACGTGCTTTTTTGCATATTCGGCATTGCGCTGGTCGTTTGGTTCAAGGTGTAGCTTTGCCTCGACCGAAAATCAGCTTGTCCGACAGACATCTGCCCGGCATTCGTCGCCCGGCGGATCAAGTCTCAAGGCATCGACGGATCGACGTTCCCGCCCGAAACGGCTAGTATTTGAGGAATGAGTTGCGATGCGCAAACCCAGCACGAATTACATCAATATCGACGGATATTCGTTGAGGGGAAAAATCGCAACACCTGCTTTCGATCTGGAGGTGATAGGCGAAGCTACGCGCCCAAGCGCCCATTCGAATCCAGACATCTTTCTCCTTTTCAGCAACACTCCCCGTGGCGACCGTCTGAAGGTGGGCGCATTATGGAAGCGTCGCAGTCGAGGCGGTGGAATAGCGTACTTCTTGATCCTGCATCTTGGTTTCGGGCGCTGGTCCGCGTATCTTACGCGATCGCATGGCAAGGGCGAAAACACGCTCTGGACTGTCGTTCCCTTCGATAGTGAGAACGTAGCACATCGGTACTGACGCGCATGTGTGCGGAGCTCATCTAGGCCGCCAAATCTTTGCGGCCGAGATAGTGGGCCATGCATCCCTGCCGACCCGTGCGTTTCACGATGGAGGCTGCTTGATGTTTTCCTTTGCCCTTTCTCCTACGGAATAGTACGAACCTTTGCACCAAACTCGACAATGAATCTTGAAGCGGGACTGCTATTTTCCAAGGCAGATGATCAAAGCAGCGGCGGCAAGATCTGGTGCTTACGGCCTACTGTTCCGATCTCAATTGGATCGAATAGGACCGAAGTCAAGCATTGGACGCGCCGAGCCCAGACCCGCTCGCCCGAGGACACTTGGCGCCTGGTCGGCTAGCTTTTCGCGACGGTCGAATCCGGCGAGCGCAAAAACCACTAGTAAACTCCGAGTGTGCGCCTTCTATTCGGAGCGCACGATTGGGGGGGTCTCCAGTTGATCTGCCACTGCCTGCCAATGCTCGGCGAAATAGCCATATGCGGTCTTGATCTGCACACCGACGGGAAGTTCCGGGCATTCATTTTCGCCGTTGCTGCCCCAATTGACCCACCCGGACTGGCGCCGCTGGACGATCTGGAAGGCCCCGGACGGCTCCGATGTCCACCAGATCATGGCGCGACACGTGGCCTCGTCAAACTCCACAGTCTTGTCGGCTGGACCAGGGAAGATCGTTTCGTGCTCGACCGCGGACACGTTGACAGGCTGATCTGTCAGCACCCAAGGACGATCCGTCAGGTCCGCCTTGACGTGCGCTGCGGCGCGAACGCGCGCCAGCCGGTCACGCAGCTCGCCGTCCTCGAGCACGCCCTCCCATTTGCAGAACAACCGCCAATAGAGGTCCCAATGGGCGGATTCGATATCGCTGAGATGCGAACGGAATTCCTCGAACTTCCGGCTTTGGCTTGGCGAGTTGGTCACTGTATCCGCCACCATCGCGACGAGCTCGCCGGCATAGGGATCCCCTGCCCGATAGCGCGTTCCGCCATAGGCGGCGAATCGGTCGAACACGAGTTTGCCGTTGCCACCCTCGAACTCATCGCCAACGGTGATCTTGTTGGTGACGGAGCGGCCGTTGATGACGGTTTGGAACGGGTCGACCCCATAGCGGCGCTGGAAGAAAGCCGTCCTGTACGTGAATACCCAGTCGATTGAGAAACGCTTGCCCTTGAGTTCATCCAGCAGGCCATCCGGGATCGTTCCGTGCATGCGGTAGTGGTGCAGAACCGGACCGCACTCCAGCGTCTCGATCGTAACGGTCGTGTGTTCGGGAGGGTTGATGAGACCATTCTCCGGGGTGAAGAATGGCCCGTAAAAGCCGCCCATGGCATTGTTGCCGGAGGGCAGCAGTTCGAAATCGTCAAGCAATGACCGGAAGTGACGAACCCCCCACTTGGAGGACCCCAGGCCCCGAGCTGTGCCGGAGCAGAGCTCAAGGTCAAATGCACCCGTATCGAGGCGTGCGAAGCAGTCCGTTTCCTTGCCTTTGAGAACCTTTATGCCTGAGACGTCAACCGAAAGAGGGTCGCATGGCTCGTCCATGGTCAGGCGCAGATGGCCAACGAAGCTTACCGTCGCCACGAATCGCGTTTCTCCCGGCTTGGCGTCCTGCGTCAGGCGCTGGCACAACACCCGGTTCCCGGCATCGTCGCGAGCCCACCACAGGGCATGCGGCAGGTCAGCCATGACGGAAAAGGTGATCGGCTCATGGTCGCGCCGGCCTGGGAGAGGATCTGTGATGGTGACGGCAAGGGTCATGCTGGTTCTTCCAGTGCAAGGGTGGCGAGTTTGGATGAAGCGGCGCCGCTAGGACGTGGCGGTTACCGGCCGGAGCCGCGGGGCGGCGCTTTCTTGCTGAAGCGGAAAAGCCCCGGCCGCTGCTTTAGGCTATCGATCGCGACGGCCACGATGATGACCACCCCCTTGATCAGAAGTTGGGTGAAGAATGGCACATTGAGCAGGATCAAACCCGTACTCAGCACGCCAAGGATCACGGATCCAATGAGGGTGCCGACAATTCGGCCGCGGCCGCCGGCAAGACTGGTGCCGCCGAGCACCACCGCCGCGATTGCGTCCAGTTCGTAGCCGGTGCCGGCGGTAGGCTGGGCCGAAATGACGCGGGCGGCGAAGATGACACCCGCCAGGCCGGCGCAACCGCCTGCCAGGACATAGACCGACGTGACGACCCGCTTGACACGGACGCCGGCGAGTTTGGCTGCCTCGGCATTGCCGCCTACGGCATAGACATGGCGGCCATAGCGCGTCCGCTCCAGGATGAACCAAATAATCAGGTAGACGGTAGCCATCACAATGACTGGCATTGGGATACCCCAGAGGTATCCATTGCCGATGTCCTTGAAGTTCAAGGCGCTCGACACGATCGGCTGGCCTTCGGTGATGGTATAGGCAAGGCCGCGCAAGAAGGTCATCGTCCCCAGGGTGACGATGAATGGCGCGAGCGAGAGGTAGGCGGTCAGCGCTCCGTTCACCAGGCCGCAGGCGGCGCCGACGGCAATACCGACAAAGATAGCGGCGGGGGCCGGCACACCCGCGATTGCCGCGATGACGGAGACCACGCCAGAAACGGCAATGATCGATCCGACCGAAAGGTCGATGCCGCCGGTCAAAATCACGAGCGTCATGCCTGCCGCCAAGATGGCGTTCACCGAGATGGCGCGCGCAATGTTGAGCAGGTTGTCGACACGGTTGAAGTTCGGAGCGATCGCCGACATCAGGATCACCAGCGCGACGAGCACCATGAGAATGCCCACGCGATCCCACCATTTGGCAAAATCGAAGGGGGCGCGATCCGGAGCGGTCGGTGTTGCCTGAGTGGTGTCGTCTTGAGCTGTGTTCACGGTCGCACTCCTGTGTTTCCGCTATGAGTCGCAGTGCCCGTCGCATGAAGCATCACTTCTTCTTCCGATGTTTTCTCCGAAACCAATTCGGACACGATCCTGCCCTCGCGCATGACCATCAGGCGATCGCTTATTCCGATCGCCTCCGGCAGATCAGACGATATGATCAGGATGGCCTTGCCGGCGCGTGCGAGTTGGTCGATCTCCTCGTAGATCTCGCGCTTTGCACCGATGTCGACACCGCGCGTCGGCTCGTCGAGGATCAGCACCTTGGAATCGCGAAGCAGCCATCGCGCGAGTGCCGCCTTTTGCTGATTTCCTCCAGACAGAGCCTTCACGGGCAGCAAGGCTGCGTTGAGCCGGAGTTTGAGCCGCTTCATCTGCTCCATAACCGCATCGCGCCGTTTCGTCCGATTGACCACGCCTGCGGCAACGAAGCGGTCGAGTGAACTGATCGCAATGTTGTCCTCCACCGAATGTTCGAGGAACAGGCCTTGCTCCTTGCGGTTCTCGGGCACCATGCCTATGCCGTCGGTAATCGCCTCGAACGGGTCCATCGGGCGACTGGGGCGCCCTTCGATTGTGACTGAACCAGCGGTGCGTGGGTCGGCTCCGAAAATCAGGCGCCCGACTTCGGTCCTGCCCGAGCCGATCAACCCAGCCATGCACACAACTTCTCCGGCCCGAACCGAGAAGTCGACCGGGCCGACGTTTTCGCTGGCCAGACCCGCGACATCGAGGATGGCGGCACCAGGGTTGCGCTTGTCGTGATGGTAGAGGTCGGCTACCGGACGGCCGACCATCATGCGAACCACTGCTGACGGGCTGATCTCGGCCAAGGTGCCGGTCCCAACATAGCCGCCGTCACGCAAAACGGTGACGCGGTCCGCCAATTGCCAGACCTCTTCCATGCGGTGCGAAATGTAGATGAGACCAACGCCCGCCGAGCGCATTTGGGCGATGATCCGATACAGTTCCTGCGCCTCGGCGCGCGACAGCGCCGCCGTCGGCTCATCGAGCACCAGCACGCGGGCATTTTCGCCCACGGCGCGTGCGATCTCGACCATTTGCTGCATGCCGACGCTCAACGAGCCAAGCGGTCGCCGCGGATCAATGGTTGAATGGATGCGCGCCAGCTTCTCTCGCGCTTGCTGCTCCATTCGGTGACGGTCGAGCATGCCCAATCGGGTGCGCGGCTCACGTCCAAGCGCGAGGTTCTCCGCGACCGTCATGTCCGACACCGTGTTGAGTTCCTGGTGGATGATGGCGATGCCGTGGGCTGTGGCTTCGATCGGGGAACGGAATTCGACTTCGTGGCCATCGATGAGGATACGCCCGGCGTCGCGTTGGATATTGCCGGCGAGGATCTTCATGAGGGTCGACTTGCCCGCGCCATTCTCGCCCATCAGCGCATGCACCTCGCCCGCTCGCAGGTCGAAACGGATCTTGTTCAGCGCAAGCGTTGCCCCGAAGCGCTTGGAGACGCCTTCGATGACAAGAAGCGGAAGTTGGGTGCTCATGGCAGCCTCACGGGTCTTGAGGCGGGGGGGGGGGGCCCGGCCCCCCCCCCCCCCCCGGGGTGGGGGGGGGGGGCCGCCCGGGGGGGGGGGGGGGCCGCAGCGCCAACTAACGTCGGTCCAGCGCTCCCGCGAATAACAGAGGTAGGAGCCAAGACCCCC